>JBCLGS010000006.1:0-22096 GCA_039740895.1 Parcubacteria group bacterium | reverse complement strand
AGCATCATTTGGTTTTACTGTGACAGCACCTCCTCGACCAACATCCTCATTTACTTATGGTGGTAGCACTAGTCCTACTGTTACTGTTGGTTCTACAGCTTCTTATGTATGGTCATCTACGGGTGGTAGTGGATATACATTTACTTTGAGGCAAATTCAGAACAGTTCTGGAACAAATGTCTTGAGCGATGTCTGTGGCAATACTTCTGGTATGGATATGACTGGTTTTTTCAGTCCTCTTTCAGGAGGTTCTTTATCAGTTACTATCGTGCCATGCCAGGGTGGATTTACTTACCATATTGATTATAAAGTTACTAATAGCACTGGTTCTGTTACTGCTACAGTAGTAATCGTTGTATCCGCCCCAGACCTCATCGCAAGCTCGGTTATTCCAACTACCGCCACTGTAAATGTGCCTTTGACATTCTCCTCAACAATCACCAACCAAGGCACCGCTTCTACCGGAGCTAGCTTCCAAAACTTTTTCCAAGTAGCCACAGCCGCAGGCGGTGGTGGAACAATTACCGACCTGACTTCCACCACAATGTCTGCCCTTGCGGTAGGGGCAAGTGCCATCGCTACTTCTCCTTCCCACACTTTCACCTCTGCGGCCACATATTCTGTACGCGCTTGCGCAGACAAGTCTTCAGTCGGAAACCTAGGAACTATCGTAGAATCAAATGAAGCCAATAACTGTGGCCCATGGACGAATGTGACGGTGAGTGCCGCGGGCGGCTCCATCTCCGCTTCTCCAAATCCTTGTACTATTACCGCAGGTTCCGCTTGTTTCTCAACTATTTCCTGGAGTACAAGCAATACTAACAACGCGCAAATCTATATACTTGAGACAGGTCAATTATTTTCTTCGGGGACATTAGGTTCTCAAGTTGCCACTTTTATAAATACCACAGGTTATAGATTTGACCTTAGAACTAATTCTACCAATAACAGTACCGGCACATTGCTTGCCAGTATATTTGTATCAGCTATCATCCCAGATATCATTGCCGGCCCTTCTACTCCAACTACCGCCACTGTAAATGTGCCTTTGACATTCTCCTCAACAATCACCAACCAAGGCACCGCTTCTACCGGAGCTAGCTTCCAAAACTTTTTCCAAGTAGCCACAGCCGCAGGCGGTGGTGGAACAATTACCGACCTGACTTCCACCACAATGTCTGCCCTTGCGGTAGGGGCAAGCAACACTGCTACTTCTCCTTCCCACACTTTCACCTCTGCGGCCACATATTCTGTACGCGCTTGCGCAGACAAGTCTTCAGCCGTAAACACAGGAACTATCGTAGAATCAAATGAAACCAATAACTGTGGCCCATGGACGAATGTGACGGTGACATCTTCTCCTGTCCCAGTAGTAACCATAACTGCCAATCCAACAAGCGGAACAGTGAATGTGGTTAATCCTCAATTAACTTGGAGTGCCACCAACAGTCCAACATCGTGTACTGCATCAGGAGACTGGTCGGGATCTAAACCTGTATCGGGAACTAATGTTTCTCAAGGTGTGCTTACCATAGTCAAAACATATACTTATACATTAGTATGCGCTAACGGCGGAGGTAATAGTGCCCCAGCTAGCGCAACGGTGGTTGTCAGTGCCGCGGGGGGAGGGCCCACCGCTTCAATTGCCTGCAACGATGCCGTACCCGTCTGTGAGATTAACGAAGGTCAAAGCATCGAATTTATAAATAATTCAACGCCGTAAAAATTTATGTCTAACCCTGACTTTAAAAATAAAATTAATCTAAAGTTAGTCCCTCGGGCAATTCTGGTCGTGTTTTGTTTTATTTCAATTTTTTTGTTTTCCAGTAATACCGCGCTTGCCACCCTCTCCTCGCCAGACGGAATGATGGATATTTCACCTAATCCTCTTACATTTTCAACCGCTCCAGTATCTTCTATTATTAAATATGTAAATATTACGAATCAAACTTCGGCTACTATTAGTGTCTGGCTCATAGCGGGTGGTGGCCAGTGTCAGCCAAGCACGGGTAATAATCCGCGCAACATCTCTGTGGGCGCACCCATATTATGGGACCTTTTGTTTATTTGCACTGGTACCCCAGGCACTTACATCGGTTATGTGTTTTTCTACACAAATAGCTTTCAAGAAATTGCCGTTCTCAATTATACAGTAAATGTAACTGCCGCTACCCCAAGCACTTTCACCGTCTCTGGAACGGCTGGTACTAACGGCTCTATTTCTCCGGCTTCAAAAACAGTTAATTCTGGCTCCACCACAACATTTACCGTCACCCCAAATGCTGGATACACCGCTTCAGTTGGGGGTACTTGTGGAGGCTCACCATCTTCTGGAGCAACTGCATTTACCTACACCACTAATGCTATTTCTGCTAACTGTACTGTTACAGTAAATTTTACCGTTTCAGCATTAACCATTACGCAATCAGAGTGGAAAATTTATAAAAAGCCTGATTTAACGACCCCGTTTATTGCTCCTGTAACTTTAACAGGAGTGAATGCTATGAACAATTATACTACTCTCACTACTCTTCCGGCGGGTAATTATCAAGCCAAACTAACCGTTACTAATTCTAATAGTTTGTCAGCCACTGCCACTAAAGATTTTTCCGTTGTCACTGTTTCATTACCAGACCTCACCGCTTCCTCTCCAACTCAATCGACCGCAACGGTAGGTACAGCCATCACATTTACTTCAACAATTTCAAATGTAGGTAATGCAAGCACAGGAGCATCATTTAATAATTTCTTCCAAGTAGCCACAGCCACAGGCGGTGGAGGAACAATCACCAACCTGATTTCCTCCTCAATGTCTGCTCTTGTGGCAGGGACAAACAACACAGCTACTTCTCCTTCCTATACTTTCACCTCTGCGGCCACATATTCTGTCCGCGCTTGTGCAGACAAGTCTTCATCCGTAAACCTAGGAACTATCGTAGAATCAAATGAAACCAATAACTGCGGCGTATGGACGAATGTGACTGTAACTAATGCAGTTGCAACCTGTGGATCTATCACTGGGCCACAAACAACCACAGCAACTACAGGATTTCTAAATTTTTATGCAAATAATGTTGTTGGGGCAGTATCTGTAAACTTTAAGATAAAATCACTAACGGCAGGTAATACTTTTTCATATGCTGGTATTTCTGACGGTACTGGAAGATGGACTGGTTCTGTGAATTTGGCCAATTTTGTTCCAGTTCCTGATAATTTAACAACAACAGTTGAAATGTGGAGTGGAGCAGGAAATACTGGTATAATGACTCTGTGCGGAACACATAATTGGAGTAGAGTGCCTTCTATATTCGGAGTCACTGTTCGAAAAACTCCAGGAGGTCATGTTAGAAGTTCATCGGTTGGAATTAATACTGCTAGTCAAACAGCTTGTACTGCAACGGGTGGCTCATGGAGTTCTTTATCTTGCTCATATAATTTCATTGGTGGTACTTCTGTGGTACTTACTGCAACACCCGATTTAAATTATAGGTTCGTAAGTTGGCAAGGGGACTGCTCTGGGACTTTAAACACCTGTACTTTTAACAATATTAGCTCTCCGAAGACAGTCACACCAATATTTATTTTAATAACATTAGATTATAAGGAGTTCTAGACAATTTTCTAGATTTAATGTCTGTTGAATTATACAAAAATACGGCTTTATTGAGCCGTATTTTTGTATTCCCAATAATCATTTTATGTGTGCACATTACCTTATTGTATTGACAAGTGCCTATGACTTGTGATATTATGCACGGGAATCAGTGAAAGCTGATTTTTCCCTTATTTAAGGGAAAATACTGAAAGTCTTACAGAATTACAATCTAAAAATTAAATTATTTTAAATTTTACAGCTATTAGTTTGTTTATGGTTTTATCTACTGTTGGGGGATATTCAAATCCAGTCACAGTAACCGAAGCTCCAAAGCAGGATCAGGTTGAGCTTGTTAAATCAAAGTCTCAAAAGGATGTTGCTCGAGAAATCGACATAATGATGAGTACAGAGAAATACATTAAACAGTATTTCAAAGATATCCCTATCATGATTCAGATTGCCAGATGTGAATCTACTTTCCGTCAGTTAGACAAAAATGGAAACATTCACAGAGGTAAAGTGAACAGTAAGGATGTTGGGGTGATGCAAATCAATGAATATTATCACCTAGATAAATCAGAGAAAGAAAACTACAACATTCATACTCTAGAAGATAATGTCGCTTATGCCAGAGCTTTATATGAAAAAGATGGAACACGACCTTGGAATTCATCTAAGCCATGTTGGGGTAAGTATGAGAATAAAGTCATTACTTTAAACTCAAACTAATCTCACAGAGACAAATTGCCCCGTAAGGGGCTTTTGTTGTGTAAAAAAAGCCTACTTTGGACTGGTAAAATGATAAAAAAAATGGACTTGAAATTACTATGATGCTTGACAAAAATAACCCCAAAGAACATACTTAAATCAAACAGAGTTCTTACAATCTGTACTTTGGATAGGATAGCCACAACTGCGCTTTCCTTGAGGAAAGGAGAAAAAACAGTGAATAGAAACCAGATAGAATATAACCCAGTTTCCTTGGTGGAGAGGGTTAGAAGGATTGAGTTGCTAGATCTGGGACCAATTAAGTTCAAGTTGGTTTACAGTGACCACGATCCGATGAGTCAGGAAAAAGCTGAAGGGTTGGAAGTACGCTACAAGCGTTTTCTGATTCTTCGTCTCAAAAATCCACAGAGTCGGATTGTGCCGGATAAAGAACTCGACTCTTTCTGGCATGCACATATTCTGGATACAATGAAGTATGCAGACGATTGCGAGCAAATCTTCGGCCATTTTCTTCATCATTTTCCCTATTTTGGGTTACGTGGTGAGGAAGATGCTCAGCATCTTCAGGATGCTTTTGCTGAGACGAAACGTCTTTACCAGGCTGAGTTTGGTGAGGCGTACCGTGTCGAAATCGTTGCCGGCTGTTCCGTATCTAGTTGTGACGCCGCCCAGTGCGATCCATCAGAATGCCATAACATCAGCACAGATGTTACTCGTCCAACTTTAGTTGCCGCATAAATCAGGGCAGCTCACCGAATCCTCATCAATCTAGGTTGATGAGGATTTTACTTTCCATGCGGAGTCAGGTCAGGTAGTTGTCCATTGTTTTTTACAAATCTTTCAAACCATTCCAACATAAGCTTGTTTGATTCTGCTTTATGTTCAGTCAGGCCATGATCAGCACCATCAAACATTATAAACTTATAAGGAACCTTATTTTTATAGAGTGCCTCAGCCATATGGATAGAATCAGTCGGATTTACCCGCCAATCGGCACTTCCGTGCATAATAAGTAGAGGAGTATTCTTAGGGAGCTTATCTACCCAGTATAGAGCAGATCTTTTCTTTTTTTCTTCAATACTTCCTCCAAACATTTTTACATAATGTTCTTCCATATCTCTGAATTCTTTTTTATTAACATAATCAGCAGTACCAGCAACTATAACAGCAGCCTTTATCCAATTAGTTCTTGCTAGTGCAAGATAAGTCATCATCCCACCTCTACTTGCTCCATACATGCCTATTCGAGAGACATCTGCTCTCGGGTATTTTTTGAGTATCTCGTAAAGTACTAAGACATCCTCAATATCACTGCCACCCATCTGGTCTTCACCCTCTCCTCCGGCATTGCCTGAATACTGACTGAATATTGTAATATACCCAGACTGAGCGAACATACTTAAGCCCAAGAATAATTGACCAATCTTAATTGAGCCGAAATCCCGAGATCCTCCTCTATTGTGAACCACGCAAGGTAGGTCACTGCCTTCCTTTGGCTCCACTATATAGCCGATGACTTTGTGTCCTTGAGAGGTGTAGACCATCCTGTAGACATTTATTTTCTTACTATTTTTTTCTGCTTTTTCAGAAAATTCAGAACCAATTTTTTCCTTAAGATCCGCATCCAGCTCTACTAGATGGATTTCAATAATTTCTTCAATTTTTTGTAATAACTCAAGATTAGTTTGTTGTGTGTGGTTTATATTCATAATGCAGTAAATTATAACATAGTTGGGAATTTGTTGAAGTAATTTATGATTGACCTAGTTTTTTAATGGGTGAAATTTCTTATGACTTTCCTCAGCATATTTATCAGATGCATGCACATATCGAGTTGTCGTATCGAGTGACTCGTGACCTAAAAGAATCTGTATAGCTGCAGGGTTGGCCCCTTGTTCAGCCAAGTATGTGGCAAACCCGTGTCTTAGAGAGTGAGCACTGGTCGGTACGTTTATACCAAGCAATTCACGATATTGTTTAATTTTCATTTGAAGATAATTTGGAGAAATATGTTTCTTCAAGTTACCTGTATTTAATCCACGATTTGCTATAAAGAGGTAAGGGGAGTCATCATCTCGTTTTATTAGATAATTATCAATATGTTTTTTTGCTCTCTCTGTCAAATATATAAAGCGTTGTTTTCTACCCTTTCCAGTTATAAAAATTTTTCCTGATTTATCTAGTTGCACTTTTTTAAGACTGATTAGCTCTGAGATACGCATACCACTAGCAAACAAAGTCTCCAGTGCCGCTCTATTTCTTAATGCTACCAATTCATCTTTTTCAAACTTCATCGGCGATTCAATAAGAGTAACCAATTCTTTAAATTCAGCTATCTGTGGATGTTTTTTTTCCATACGCAATAATTTAATAGAGCCGGGTACAACTGAAGTCGGATGATCCATATCAATCAAATATGCCAAATATCTCCGTAGTGATACAAGAACTCTATTGATTGAGCCGCTTTGAAGTTTTTGTTCTGATGGATGACCTTTGGCAGTTTTTCTGTCCATCGAATTTAAATACGCCTTAAATTGTTCAATAGTGCGTTTTGTGATATTTGAGAAGGGGATATCGTTTAATTCACTTTTTAGAAAAACAGCAAAAGTCTCTAAATCCATTTCATAAGCAGAAAGAGTTTTTTCAGAATAATTATTTGCGCGAATAAAAAGTAAGAAATCATCAATGAAGGGAAGTTCGTATTTTTTTTCTTGTTTTATTATTTTCATCTTTTTTTAATTTCAGCACATCTTTGGAAGGGGAATGAACAAAACTTGATTTGAACATCTAAAATGCCATATTTCTCTATATAGAGAACTGAGTATAATATCTCTAATACTCAGTTATATAGTAACAAAATATAGCAAACCAATCAAGTCCAGCAATAAAGTTGAAATAGTCACTTCCCCGCCGATATTTAATTTTTTACAAACTTGGTAAATATGCCAACGGATCAAGATAAGCTTTGATATCTGCCAATGGTATTATGGCTTGTTTACATCCTCGACTGTTTGTAAATTGTTCAATTCTGACACCTTGTGTTGCGTAAACCCCAAGGTGCAAATGTGGACCTGTTGAGTATCCTGTATTTCCACTGTAACCCAATATATCGCCTGTACTTACATCCTGTCCTTTGTTAACAGAAATGACAGATAAGTGCGCATAAATGCTCGATAAGCCATTTGGATGCTTTACCATGACCCATTTGCCAAATGAATAGCATCCGGCATATTGGTCTGTGTTACCAGTGCCCACAACAGTTCCATTTAAAACAGATTTAACTCGAGTACCAACTGAGGCTCTAAAATCAATTCCGTTGTGCGAGCCAGATACATACAGCTCTTCAGCACCAACAGTTTTTCCAAATTTTTGTGTTAAATAAACATTATCAAGTGGCCATGAAAATAAACCATGCTTGGCACCAGCATATTTAGTCGGGTCTATTAAAATATTTAATTGTGATTCAAAATCGAAAAGTTCTTTTTCAAACTGAGCCTTTTTCTCTTCTGTACTTTTGACTAATTCTTTGAAGGCAGATTCCTTATTTTTTGTCTGAGTAAGAAGGTTTGCTTTCTCTTGTTTAGTGGACACAACGGCCAGCCGCTTACCCGTCAAATCCTCTTTCAAATATGAAAGTTCTTTCTTTTGAACACCTAAGGCTGTTTGTTTTTGTTCCAAATCCTTTTTTATAAGTCTCAAATCATCAGATTTAATTTTAATTTGATTCTGAATTTGTCTCATATTATCTATATCAGTCCAGATGTCATTTAAGTTTTTGTTCGATAAAAAGAATGATATAGTACTAGTCTCGTCTAATATTCGTCGCTCCTGAAGCAGCACAGCGATTGATTTTTTGTTCAAATTGACACTTTTTACAATTTCATCGATTTCGTCGTTCATTTGAGTAATTGTCAAATTTGTCTTACTAATTTTTCGGTCGGTCAGAGTAAGGTCAGTATTTATCTTTTTTTGGGTCAAGTCCAGAGTCTTTATTGTGCTTTGAAGAGTTTTAGCTTGTGTTCCAGCCACATCAACTTCAAGATTATATTGTCTTATTTCTTCTTCCAGTTGTTTTATTTGATTATTGCGTTCATCGATTTTAGCCTTAAGGTCCGATGCTGTATCAGCAGAAGCAAAAGAAGCAATTGTAAACATTGCAAAAAAACATAAGGAAAAATATAAAGAAATTTTAAAAAACTTCATCATTATGAAAGAGTTTTTACTGCATTAGCTAGCCGTGCAGTAGATTCTTCTTTTCCGAGAATGTAGATTAATGTAAATGGATCTGGACTTTTTTCTTTTCCTGAAAGTGCAAAACGCGTCGGCCACAATACTTGACCACGACCATTTTCCGTTGCATAATCAAATATCAAAGATTTAATGGCATCAGGACTTGAAAAATTATTTTCAGGTGCATTTTGAAGAGTGTCAATCACCCATTTTAAATGTTTAACTGTGTCAGTAATATTTCCATCTTTCCAAACTAGTTTTTCCTTATCTAATTGGGGGGACTGAAAATAGTATGATAACTCCCCTGCCCCAACCATTGTATCAATATCAGACCATTTAGAAATATGATCAAAAATTATCGGATATATTTTTGGCATAAGTTTTTCATCATTTAATTTCTCAAACTTTGAAATTTCCGGATTTTTTAAAAGCCATTTATGTATTTCTGCATTCCTAACATCTTCCGACATCATTTTCATGTGTTCTTTATTCAACCAATCCAATTTATCATCGCCAAATTGAGCACCAGACCTTTGCATTTTTTCTAGGCTGAATAATGATATTAAATCATCTTTGGTAAAAACTTCTTTTTCTCCTCCTGGGTTCCAGCCAAGTAATGCCAGAAAATTCATCATAGTTTCAGGTAGATATCCCTCTTTAACATATTCCAAGACATCTTTTGCTCCATCACGCTTGCCGAGTTTTTTGTTACCACCTTCACCCATGATGGGTGGTGTGGTGGCATATATTGGAGGTGTCATTCCTAGAGCTTCATATACTGATAGATATTTTGGTGTTGATGCAATGAATTCCTGTCCGCGCATAACATGTGTTACGCCCATCAAGATATCATCAATAATATGTGCGAAGTTATATGTAGGATATCCGTCACTTTTAATCAAAATAAAATCATCCAATGCTTCTGGTCCAGCGGACAGCTCACCCCAAACAGCATCAGTCCATGTGTACCTTTTTAATTTTGGAACTTTAAATCGCAAAGATTGACTACCATCCCATGTGGGAGGATTCTCAGGTCTATGGTCTCTGAAAAGAAAAGCAATTTTATCTTCTTCGGCTTTTTTTCTAAAGACATCTAGTTCTTCTTCAGTGGTGTCGTCTGCATAGGCTAAACCTTTTTCTATTAGGTTATTTGCATATTTTTTATATATATCAAGTCTTTGTGATTGAATGTATGGAGCATTTGGGCCACCGATATCAGGACCCTCATCCCATTCAATGCCTAGCCATTTTAAAGATTTCAAAATGTGTTCCAGAGAGCCTTCTACCTCTCGTTTTTTATCAGTATCTTCAATGCGTAAAATAAAAGTACCATTATATTTGCGTGCCAATAGCCATGCATAAAGAGCAGTACGAACATTACCCACATGCATAAAGCCAGTTGGTGATGGTGCAAATCTCGTTACTACTTTCTGTTTTTTTTCTGTATTTTCAGTCATATTATTTCTCATGCTCCAAGGCAATATCAACTAATTCTTCAGCTATCAGTCTGGCAGCCTCTGGTCTAGAAAAAGCTTTTGCCGCAGTAGTCATTCTTTCTTTTTCTTTTGAATTTTCAAGAATTCTATCAATTTCGGAAATGAGGACATGCGAAACTAGGTTTTTTTCCTCAATGACAATTGCCGCGCCAGATCTAGCATAGGCATATGCATTTGTTCTCTGGTCATGAGATGTTGGTTCTGGTATGGGAATAATAATAGATGGCTTGCCCCAGATAGCAATTTCAAATATAGATGAGCCCGCTCTAGAGATGACAATATCTGCAACTCCTGCGGACATTCTTTGAGTCAACAAATCAAGATAGCTATATGCTTTGTATCTATTTTTATGCTCGTTGCCTTGCAAGATTATTTCAGAAGTTTCTTTCATAATATCAAAATTTTTCTTTCCAGTTTGATGAATAACTTGGTATTTTGAAACCAGTCCTACTAAACCATCGATAATAACCTCATTCATTTTTTGTGACCCTAGGGATCCGCCAATTACAAGAACTGTTGGAATATTTTTATCTAGATTTAAATACTCATACGCCCCAGCAACAAGTGGTTCTCTCATTTCTTTTCGAATTGGATTTCCTGTATATGCGGTTTTGTTTGTCGGAAAATATTTTGCTGCTTCTGGGTAAGATATAGCAATCTTTCTAGCAAATTTTCCAGCCCATTTGTTTACCTTACCTGGGATTGTATCTGACTCGTGAATGAATACAGGAATTCGAAGTATTTTCGCAGCAAAGACGGCTGGGAATGAGGCATATCCGCCTTTACAAAAAACTACATCTGGATAAATTTTAAACACTGACCAAAGTGCACCGAGAGAGCCGAAAAAAATTTTGAATAAATCAAAAAAGTTTAAAATGTAATTCTTAAGCGACGGTGACAGTCGAATCTTGCCAGAATTAACTTTTTTAAATATTAAATTATTTTCAAAGAGAAGACCTTCATTGTATGGGTCTGTGGACATGTAATATAATTCCGGTGCTACAAGTCGGTTTTCCTTTGTCAGATTATTTATTTCTTGTGTTATGGCTATAATGGGATAAAAATGCCCACCACTTCCTCCGCCAGTTAAAAGTATTCTCATTTGTTTGGAATTTGCTTGTTCTTTTTAAATTTAGAAACATTAAGAATAATGCCCATCTCAAGTAAAGTCATAAATAAAGATGATCCACCATGACTAATAAATGGCAAAGTAATACCAGATAATGGAATTACTCCAACCATAGCACTTATATTTACAAATGCCTGAGAGACTATCATTATAACAATTCCGACCACTATAAGTCTACCAAAAGTATCAGGTGTTTTGCTGGCTATTTTTAGGCCCAAAAATGCAAAACAAACAAACAGAAGAACGATAATAGTAGAACCAGCAAATCCAAATTCTTCACTTGCAACAGCAAAAATGGAGTCACCTATTGGCTCAGGAAGATGGTTATTAAACTTTTGAAAACTTTGGCCAAATCCCCTACCAGTCAGACCTCCAGATCCTATAGCAATGAGAGATTGTTGAATTTGATATCCACTACCTAATGAATTTTCAGTCGGATGTATGAAAGTATTAATTCTATCTTTTATATACGGTCTAAAACTAGCAAGTACAAAGAGTCCGATGATGCCTATAATACCAAGTATAAAGATATACTTCCATTTACCACCAGCCGTAAGAAAAATAGCAATACCAGCAAAAATTGTAATTAAAAATGTATCAGTATCTGGTTGCATTAACAAAACTACTCCTATGATTAGACTTAAAATAAGAAATGGTAAAAATCCGCCCGTGAATGTTTTAACTTTATCTTTTGCTCCAGCGAGCCATGCGGAAAGATAAATAATAAATCCAATTTTCAGTAATTCAGAAGTTTGAAATGATAATGACCCCAAATATATCCAGCGATATGCACCACCGTGTTCAATACCTATTCCTGGAACAAAAACTAAAAGTGTGGCGATAATTGACGCGATAAATAAATAGAAGGAATATTTTCTGTAAATTTTGTAATCAATTTGAGAGGTAACTAAGCAGGCTAAAAGCCCCATAAATAAACCAAAAAAAGTTTGGCTCAAATTTACTGAAGTATATTTTTCCACTTGTGTGGAAAGAAGGCCGAGAGATGCTGAGGAAAAAATTAAAAAACCTGCAATAACAAGTATAAAAATGGATATGAGAAATGGAATATCGACTTTTATTTTATTCATTATATTTTTTACATCCAGAAAAGTATTATTACAATTCTGTCTAACTCACAAGAACCAAAATAACACCTATAATTGCGAAAACGACACTGATGATCCAATATCGCATAACCACTTTTTCCTTTGACCAGCCAATAGCTTCTAGATGATGGTGGAGCGGTGCTACTTTGAAAACGCGATGTTTGTTGAAATACCGATAGGAAATCATTTGAATAATTGCTGAAAGTGAAGTGATAACTAGAGGGAATGCGATAATAGGAAGCAAAAGAACGGTGTCTGTCATAAAAGCGATAACGGACAAAACAACGGTGAGACCTATCATTCCAGTTTCACTCATATAGAACCTGGCAGGTGGAATATTAAACCAAAGAAAAGCCAGAATTCCACCAGCAATTACTGCACATAAAGCTGAAATATCAATTTGATTTTGAGCAAATGCAATTACTGAGTAAGCAGTGAAAATAGATGCCATAACTCCTCCAGAAAGACCATCAATTCCATCAATAATGCTTGTAGAAAATACGGCAAACATTACCATAATGAAGAAAGGAATTATCATAATGCCAAGGTCAATATCATACAAGAATGGAATATGTACAGTAGTCATTCCCAACTTGAAATAAAACCAAAAACTAACAATAAGGCCTACAATAAATATCATACCTATTTTAACTTTTCTATTTGCAATATTATCTCTGGAATATGATCCTGTACTGAAGACTTGAATCAAATCATCTGCAAGACCTATTAGTGAACCGAGAATAAATACTGCCAAAGGTACGAGAGTTTGACTTCGGCTAAAGAAGTTTAGCTTCAAAGTAATATCATTTGGGAAAAAGACTGACAATAAGTAAATAATGAAAACTGAAAGTAATACAGAAACCCAAACTATTACTCCTCCCGGGCGTGGAGTTGAGAGCTCACCTTTTGTGTTATGAACTTTTGCGAAGTCATCGGTCGTTATGTCGCCCGACTCTGTACGAGAGGACTTTTTCCACATTTTATATTTGAAAAAAATCTTCGTAAAAAAAGGTGTAATCAAAATACCTAAAAAAAATGTCAGTATTGAGGGTAGGACGACTTTAATTACATCAATCATTGAATAAGTTTAAAGTTAAAAGTGTAAAGTTTAAAGTATTTTTTTATCCGCATTTGCTTGATAACTTTTGACTTTTAACTTTTCACTAATATACACATCATACCATATTGTGAAAGCCAAAAGTAAGTAAATTTTCCTTGAATTATCAACTTTTTTATTAATATGGTCATTAATTAACTTTGAAATGTAGCTAGTGTCCATATTTTTTCCAATATAATTATTGGAAATTATTTTTTCATACAAATCTTTTCTATCTGCTGTAAACCAATCTCTTATAGGTGTCGGGAAGCCAAGCTTTTTTCTATTACGAGTTGTCTCGGGAATTGTTTCTTTGAATGCTTCTCTCAGTAAATATTTTGTCACATTTCCCCTCCACTTCATATTGTCTGGAAGTGTTCTGGCGAGTTTTGCTACCTCTACATCGAGAAATGGAACTCTAAGCTCCACTCCATGTGCCATGGTCATCTTGTCAGCTTTGGCTAAAATATCTCCCACAAGCCAAGTGTTGATGTCCACATATTGCATTTTCACTGAATCAGATAAACCTTTGACATTTTCATAAAGTGGTTTTAAAGATTGAAGTTTCTGGTCATCTCCACGCCAAAGTTTTCTCATTTCATTTGGTTTGAAAATAGAGGCGTTTCCTATGTACCATGTTTCTATTTTATTATAAGCTCTGCGAACATAATTTTTTCCGAAGAATTCAAACGGCAGTTTCATAATCAATCCAAGGGCTACCCTTGGAATCCAAGATATTTTACGGTAATCAAAGGGAGCTAAATATATATTATAACCACCAAAAAGCTCATCTGCTCCCTCGCCAGAGAGTACAACTTTGACATGTTTTTTAGCTTCTCGCGCCACAAAATAAAGCCCAATGGCACTTGGGTCACCCACTGGTTCATCAAAGTGCCATAAAGCCTTTGGCAATACAGAGAAATATTCGTCAGCACCAATAGTAATTTCTGTGTGGTCTGTTCCAAGATAATCAGAAGTTTCTCTAGACTCTTTTCCTTCTGTTAAAGTATCGAAACCGACTGTAAAAGTTTTAATTTTTTTATTACCACGAACCTCCTGCATCAGTGTTGCAATAATACTACTATCAACTCCCCCACTCAAAAATGAACCGACAGGAACATCGGCAATCATGTGATGTTCTACAGAATCTTTAATAACTTTGTAAACTTTATTTGAAAGTTCTTCCTCGGTTTCAATACTTTCTTTTGGTTCAAACTCAAAAGACCAATATTTTTTTATATCAGTTTTTCCAGTAGTTAAATCAATTTTCATGAAATGAGCAGGCGGAAGTTTGTAGACATTCTTGAAAAAAGTTTCTGTAAGTGGGTTATATTGAAATGAAAGATAATTATAAACTGCTCGGTCATTAACCTCCGCTTTAAATCCAGGAAATTTCATAAAACTTTTTATTTCTGATGAAAAAGCCACAATGCCAAGTCCTGCACTTGGCATCTTTTGTTTAACTAAATAATATAGTGGTTTGATTCCAAAAAAATCTCGAGCAATAAAGACGCGTTTCTTTTCAATGTCATAAATACAGAAAGCAAACATCCCCCGAAGCATCGGCAACATTTTTTCACCGTATTTTTCAAAAAGGTGAAGAATAACTTCAGTGTCTGTTTGAGTTTTGAATACAAAATCCACCTCGAGTTCCTGCCTGAGTTCCTTGTAATTATAGATTTCACCGTTAAAAAATATAAGCAAATTTTCGTCTTCCGAAGTAATAGGTTGTCTTCCAGTAGAAAGGTCTATGATAGAAAGTCTACACATTCCGAGGGCGACAAAGTCATCAACAAAAAAACCATCGTCATCTGGCCCTCGATGAACAATGGCGCCAACCATATCGCCAATAACCTGCTCTTTTTTAGCTATTTTAGGGTCTAACACCCCCGCGATTCCACACATATAGTTATAACCTCCGAATTTGACGAACTTCTTCGTTAAACTTCAAAAAATAATCCTTCACCTTACACGAAGTAAGGCTCGTATTATTTTTATCGTTTGCCTAGAATTTCATCCAAATTAGTAGGTTCTAACCAGTATACTAAACCTACGAGGATTAGCCAAATTTATAATTTTGGTTCTTTTATATACTTCAAACTAGCACTTACGAGCTGATTTACATCAGTAAATCTACCCTCTTCAGTTGAACCAAGAATTACGATGATAATTGGTCGTCCGATAGAAGTATCAAAGGCGATTGCCAAATTTCCTCCAGCAAGATCTGTGTATCCGGTTTTTGAGGCAATGAGCCCAGGTATTTTATTTACATCAATATTAGTATTCACAGCGATGTGAGCTTTTGCAGATGAACTAATTGTTTCCGTTGAGTATTTTGTAGCTTCTAAAATATCAGGCTTATTTGTCAGCATATATTGCATGAGTTTTCCAGCGTTTTCGGCTGAGCCATATCCCCCGCTTGTTTGTCCTTCATCCAAACCACTTTCATTTATAAAATAAGTTTGCGTCAGACCAAGTAATTTTGCTTTCTCATTCATTTTTACAATAAAATCTCTTCGGCCAATATCATAATTAGCTTTATTAGAAAGCGTTGCCCCTATTACAGAAGCCACCGACCTTGCACCATCATTTGAAGAAACAACCAAGGAATAATCTAGAAGATTTTTTAATGTCCAGGATTCATTCGCAAGTAAACCGGAATCCCCTTCTGCAGTTAAAAATTCTTTTCTGATTGTAATCTTTGAATTTTTTGGTAGTAAATCAACTGCAGTTAAAGCCATCATCAGCTTCGTAAGTGAAGCAAGAGGAAGCTGTGCACTCTCATTTTTTTTATAAACTACTATATTTTGAGCAACATCAAAAACATATACCGCTTTGGCTTCCAAATTTAGATTATCAAATGCAGTTGTAACTACTCCCTTTTTTTCTTCAGCAGCTAATTTGGCTTGTTTTACAGTTGAATCTTTAATGAGAAAAAACATGCCAATAATAAGCATTACAAAAATTGCGTTGAATGCAAGTAAAAACGGAGATATTTTTTTGTTTTCGTGTGGATTCATTATAAAAATTACGGGTTATATGTTTCGTCTTCATCTACTTCTACACTTTCTTTTTCGACGACTTCTAGTTGACCTTTGACACTATCATACTCAGGCAATTCTGAAATCCTCCCTAACCCTAAATGTCTCAGTGTATCAACAGTGATAGTATACATCATAATTCGCTCGTTGTGTTCACTATTTTTTCTTTCAACCAACCCTCTAAGCATTAGGTTTCTCAAAGCAAATTGTGAGTTTACTCCTCTTATATAGTCAATCCCTTTTCTACTAACAGGGCCCTTGTACGCAATAATTGAGAGTGTTTCAATGCCCGCTCTACTCAAATCTCGTTCTCTCTCTTCTTTAATAATTTTTTCTATTATATCGGAAAATTCAGGTGCAGTAACAAGTGATACATCTTTGTTGTGAATAACTAATCTCAATCCACCACTTTGTAGATTTTCTGCAAGTTCATTTATCGAGCTCATCAATTCCTCTTTCTTCACCTCAAGTGTTTTAGCTAGAAAATCCACTGAAACTGGTTCAGATAAATAAAATAAAACTGCTTGAAGTTTTGGAATTAAATTTGTATTTTGCATTTGAATTTTATTCGTACATTCTGATTTTGCGAAATCATGTCGCACAACCGTCATTTTAGCGCGACTTTGTGGTAATTCGTATCAATATTTCGGAACACCCACCACCTCTGTCTCCATTTCAATATCATGGAAATCACTGTCTTGCTTCACTCTAATAATTCCCTGTTTTACCAATTCTAACATAGCCAAGAAACTTACAATAATCATGACTCTGTTTTCTTTAGTCATCACTTCGCCTTTTGTCCCATTAATTCCGGAAAAATCTTTGAAACTTATCTTCATACTATTGGTGATTCTATTTGTCAGGTTTTCAATCATCTCTTGTAGCGAAATAACTTTTTGCACAACTGTTTTTGGAATAAATTCTTTTTTCGGAATTTGAGCTATAACAGAGAAAATGACTTCTCGTATTCTAGCCACACTAGTTTGTTTATCGGGTGTGAATACAATTTTCTTTTCTTTTGAAGGTAATCTAAAGTATTCTGTGCGGATTCCAAATTTTTCTTTCAAATGCAAGCTTAACGCTTTAAATTTCTGATATTCTTTTAGTCGTGTCTCTAGGTCCTCGATGCTGTCCTGTTCCTCCTCAGTCAGTGTAAGGTTTGGCAAAAGTGATTTAGACTTAATTAGAACGAGCGTGGAAGCAATGAGGATAAAGTGAGCTGAGTCAGCGATAGGAAAATCCTCTAAACTTTTTATGTATGCAATATAATCATCAGCCACCTGAGCAAGCGAAATATCATTTATGAAAAGTTTCCGTTTTTCAATGAGTGAAAGGAGTGTATCCAGTGGCCCTTCAAATATATGTGTCTTTACACTATATGGACTATCGTACATAAAATTGCCTTTTTATTTCTTTATATCCAATTTTAGACCCAATTCTTTCAATTGTTTTTCAGAAATTTCTGAGGGTGAATCCATCATAAGGTCTTTACCCTCTCCAGTTTTAGCAAATGGAATAACTTCGCGAATGTTTGGTTCGTTTTGAAGTATCATTAATAATCTATCCAAACCCAAAGCAATACCACCGTGCGGAGGAGTGCCGAGAGAAAAAGCTGACATCATATGCCCGAAGTTTTTATGAATATCTTCTATTTTGTATCCCATTATTTCAAAAACTTTTTCCAAAGCTTTTGGATTGTGATTTCTGATACTTCCACCGCCAATTTCGTTTCCATTTAGAGCAACATCATATTGTGATGTAAGTATTTCACCAATATTTTCTTTACTCATTAGCCAGTCTATATGCTCTGGTTTTGGTCGTGAAAATGGATTATGTGTAAAGGTCCACTTGAGCGACCCGTCAGGGTTTAGCTCCCCATCAACTTTTTCAAAGAATGGAAAGTCTACAACCCAACAAAAAGCCAAAAGATCTGGATTATTTTTATCCTCGCGAATGTCTGGTTTATCTGAATGATATTTCTCCATTGCTTCTTCATATGTAAATCTAGGAAATGGAATCTGTTGAATTTTTTTCTCTGGATATAAAGTCTGAACAAGCTCAATCAAAAGCTTTTCATTCAGTGCTATAACATCTTCTCTTTCCACAAAACTCATCTCAAGGTCTAGCTGTGTAAATTCAGGTTGGCGGTCACCGCGACTATCTTCATCACGCAGACATCTCGCGATTTGAAAATATTTCTCCACACCAGCAGTCATAAGTAGTTGTTTGTACTGCTGTGGAGATTGCGGTAGAGCGTAAAAAAGCCCAGGATAAAGCCGTGATGGCACTACATAGTCTCTTGATCCTTCAGGTGTAGATTTAGTTAAAATCGGAGTTTCAATCTCAATAAATTTTTCAGCATCAAGAAAATCGCGGATGAATTTTATTAATTTATGGCGATTACGAATATTTTTCTGCATTCTATCTGAACGCAAATCAATGTATCTATATTTAAGTCGAACATCTTCGTTTATTCCACGAGTATCTCCAGAAATTTCAAAAGGAAGTGTTTCTGATTTGTTTAGAATTTCAATGCTCAAAACTTCAAGCTCAATATCCCCATTTAGTATTTCTGGTTTTACATTTCGGTCTGGTCGTTTATTTACTTTTCCAATAACAGAGACCACCCATTCCGTACGCATTTCTTTAGCAGTTTCTATTCCAAGAGAGGCAGGAAGAACTATGCATTGGACTTTTCCCGTCATATCTCGCATATCAATAAAAACCATTTTTCCTTGGTCTCGCCTTACATCCACCCATCCTGAAATAGTTACTTCCTCTCCAACACACTGACTTAAATCTTTTATATATGTTCTTTTCATTCTTTTCATTAATTGGTTATTAGTTTTTTTCATTTTACAATTTTGATAGCTTAAAGTAAAGATGCCCTATTTCTTAAATCTTTTTGCTTGTAAAGTGTACAATTCAGCGTACAAACCTTTCTTTTTCATAAGTTCTTTATGACTTCCCTCTTCAATTAGTTTTCCTTTATCCAAAACAAATATTTTATTGCATTCTGATATGGTAGAAAAATCATGAGAAATGAGTAACGCAGTCCTATCACTTGATAAGTTTTCAATGGAATCAAAAATTTTTGATTCAGACTCAGCATCCACTGAAGCAGTAGGTTCGTCCAATATCATTACAAAACCATCTCTGTAGAGAACTTTGGCTATTGAAAGTTTTTGTTTCTGACCTTTTGATGGCTCTACTCCAGAAAATTCCACACCAAGCTGTTGGTCGTATTTATCTTTCCATTCCTCAATAAATGTGTGTGATTGACTAGTGTGAGCCACCTCAATAACTTTTGTTAGATTAGTTTTTGAATTGGGACGGCCAATTGCGATTGCATCTTTTGTTAGAAAATCATAATTAGCGTAATCCTGAAACATAACAGCAAGATACGACCACCATTCTTTGGTTGATATTTCTCTCAAATCAATCCCGTTTATCAATATTCTGCCCTCATTCGGTTCATAAATTCGGCATAATAATTTTACGAAAGTTGTTTTTCCTGCACCATTATTACCGACTAATCCTATGTTTAAGCCAGCAGGCATTGTTAAATTAATATTTTTTAAGCTCCACTTATCTGAATTTTGATATTTAAAACTGACATTTTCAAAAATTATTTCTGGAGCATTTTTAAGATTTAATTGTTGTGGATTTTTTGATTCAATTATTATTGGTTTTGTATTAACAACCTCTAGCATATCACCCACAATAAGACTTACATCAAATTGACTTGAGATAGCGTTTAAAAGAGAACTGATTGAATTTCTAACATTAGATAAAGTACTTAGCATAAAGACTAGACTTCCCACCAATATCTTCCCATCAATAACTTGATTAACAACCATAAAAAGTCCAACGCCAAAACCCGTAAAAGCAATTATATCGGTGATAGATGTGCTGATTAGTCTTGATTTCTCAGTTTTTAGTTGTATATCAGCAAAATCTTCCAAAATTTTTCTCATCCATGTAAAAAGCTTACTTGCTGACTGTAAAAGTTTAGTTTCAATTAGAGAAGTTTTTCCCACAAAATGTCCCCGTAAATCTGAGAATCTTCTTTGAGCTGGAGAATCTTTTGCGTAAATACCCCAACCCCATTTTGCATACTTAATATCAACAAAAAAACTTGGAACGGCAGACACAATAACAACTAGATAAATAAATAAATTAAAATGTATGGCTAATATTGTACCAAAAATTAGACTTGCAATAGCTTGGATTAAATCAAATTGTTGTTGTGTAAGATTAAAAACTGGACCAATGTTGTTTCGAAAGGATCGTTGTAATAAATCTTGAAATTTCGGATCTTCATAGCTAGCAATATCTATTTTTTCACGATGCTTAATAAAATAAATCTCCATCTCAGTTTGGAATTTGATATTCCAATGTCTTCTAATGTATGAATTAATATTACCAATTAGAAAAGGTAAAGAGCTAACAAAAGTATATAGTGCAATTAGTAACCATATATCATTGTAAGATCCACTTTTAGTCCCATCTATCATGCCATCTACTAATTTACCAAGGAGGTATGAGTTCCCATATGGTAAAGTTGCTAGAATAATGGATAAAATAAAAATTATGGAAGTTTCTTTTGGTACGAACTCAAAAGCACGTCCAAGCGCGAATTGTACACTTTTTAAATATCTTTCTAGACTTTTCATTTATAAATTATTTTAATATAATTTTACTCCTATCGCTTCACGCACTACTTCCATTTTCTTTTCAGCTTTTAGTTTTGCTCTTTTACCTCCATCTTTCAAAATATCTAGCACATAGTCTGTATCGTGAGAAAGCCGTTCTCTTTTGTCTCGAAGTGGTGCAATAAATTTCTCAATATTTTTTATCAAAATTTCTTTTGATTCTTTGTAGCCAATTCCGCCTAAATTATTTTTATTGTGATATCTTTCTCGTAATTCAAAAAGTTCTTCTTCTGTCATAAAAAGTTTATGGAGCTTGAAAATATTATCTTCATCTGGATTTTTTACATCCTCCACTCCTTTTGAATCAGTCACGATACTCATCACCGCTTTCTTGATTTCTTCACTGGTGGCGAAAAGCGGAATAGTATTTCCATGACTCTTACTCATTTTTTGCCCATCCGTTCCTGAAACTACAGCCACTTCAGACATTATTTTTGCTTCAGGTAATTTAAAGGTTTCGGTTTTAAATATATTATTAAACTTCAATGCTGTATCACGAGCATATTCTATATGCTGTTTCTGGTCTTGCCCAACTGGCACCAAATCAACATCATAGAGCAAAATATCTGCAGCCATGAGCATTGGATAATTGAAAGTTCCAACTGAAATCTCCTTGTTTTTAGCTTCTGCATCTTTGTAGGCATGCGCTCGCATAAGGTACGGCATTGTTGTGATAGTATCAAAAATCCAACAAAGTTCAGCATGTTCTGGGACATCAGATTGTTTGAAAATAATTGATTTCTGTGGGTCTAATCCGAGCGCAAGATAGTCTAAAGTTACATCCATAATCTGTTTCTTCAAAACATCTCTATCTTGAATGAAGTTTAGTGCGTGGTAGTCTGCAATCATATACAAAGCAGAATATTCATCTTGCATATTTACAAACTGACGCATAGCCCCAAAATAATTACCGATATGAGCTCGTCCGGTTGGTTTAACCCCGGAAAGTAATGTTTTTT
>JBCLGS010000005.1:0-24721 GCA_039740895.1 Parcubacteria group bacterium | reverse complement strand
CTCGCTATTGCGGGAGGGGGTGATAGTGATATAATAAATACCATGGAACAAAACAATGAACCATCACGCGTAATATTTGAGGGTGAAGAATTTCAAGATTTTGCTCGGTCTTTTCAATCTGAAAGTCCTAAAATGATTCAGTGGGTTATTAAATATTCGGGTGGATTGGTGAAAAATGAAAAGCAGGCACAATATGTGCTACTTGGATTTGTGGTGGTAGCGATTATTATTTCGTTGTTTTTTATTTTTGGCGGTTCGTCATCTTCTTATAAAAATAAGGCAGTTCCTGTCATGCCTGCTGCAGGACAAGGAGATCCAAATTTTAAACCATAACATAATGATTATAAATAATAAAAAAGGATTTACTCTCATAGAATTACTGGTTGTAATCGCGATAATTGGTATCTTGTCTTCTGTGGTGTTGGCGAATTTAAATACTGCAAGAAGTAAAGCAAGAGATGCCCGTCGTATTTCTGATATCAGACAAATTCAGACGGGACTTGCATTGTATTATGATAAACATGGACAATATCCTGCCTCAGGGGCGTGTGGAGCAACAACCCCAAATCCTGGTTGGTCCAATAGTGTTCAGTGTTTATCAGACGGTCGTTGGTTGCGTGACAGTTCTACTAATATGACAGGATTTCTACCAACTGATCCAATAGATCCTATTAATCAAAATAACTGGACTCGTGGCGCATATTATTATTATTCTCTAAATTATGGAGGTGAACAACAATGGTATATGATAGTATATGCTTTAGAAAATCGAAATCCACTGATAGAAAATTCAGATGGTGTAACAGCACCGAATGGACAATTTTTTCATTATGGTAATGGTTCTGATGGAGTTATAACTGTTGGAATGGGTAAATGACATATAGGTAAATGGGGTACAGATCAGCCTAAATGTATCTTTTCTTCGAGTGAACTAATTTTTTGATTTATTTCTGTTTCCATATCTATATATTATGTGTTATTCTAGTGCTTATGGCAAAAGACGAGTCTATATTGAGCTTTGATGAAGTCTCATTTGAATACGGTCCAAATAAACCCCTTCTCCTAGGGGTAAGTTTTAGTATTAGGCGGGGTTCAAAAATCACCGTTATGGGGCAAAATGGTGCTGGAAAAAGCACTCTTTTTCAACTTATAAATGGGACACTGAAACCAGAGGAAGGAGATATAAATAGAGCACATGGCTTATCGATAGCCATTTCAAAACAAGTCATTCCTCGTGACCAAATGGAGTTGACTGTACGAGAATATTTTGAAAAATGTTTTCCAAAAAAAGTTTATGATATTGAACCTCGTATAAATGAAATTTTAGAGGTAGTTAATCTCCGGGTTTCCGATTTGTCTAAGAGCGAAGCGATTAGTAACAAATCGCAATCCTTTAGGGCTCTACAGGATAGAATTATAAAAACTTTTTCTGGTGGACAGCAAGCCAGACTTCTTTTGGCTTCGGCTCTTATCCAAGATCCAGATTTGCTTCTACTGGACGAGCCGACAAACAACTTAGACAAAGCAGGTATCTCACACTTAAAAAAATTTTTGATTGATTATAAAAAGACATGTATGGTTATTTCCCACGATGCTGATTTCCTAAACTCGTTTACTCAAGGAGTTTTGTATCTTGATATTTTCACAAAAAAAGTTGAGCAGTATGTCGGTAACTATCTTGATTTGCTTAAAGAAATTTCAGCGCGAATAGAAAAAGAAAACAGAAAAAATGCACAGCTCTCAAAAGAGATTCAAGAAAACAAAGACAAAGCGAATTTTTTTGCAAACAAAGGAGGGCAGATGAGGCTTGTTGCTAGACGAATGCGCGAGAAAGCAGAAGAACTGGGAGAAGAGAAAGTGGATGTACGAAGAGAAGATAAAACTATTCGACCTTTTATTATTCCTTCTCAACCGGAATTTACTGGAGATATTTTGCAGATATCATCTTTTTCAACAATGAACCTAGAAACTCATAAACTGGTAAATCGAAAAGTTAAAATTAAATTGAGAAGAAAACAACATCTGTTGCTTGCAGGACCAAATGGTATTGGTAAAAGTACTCTTCTAGAATCTCTTGCTTTAGGCAAGACAGATGGTGCGACTATTATGCCAGGTGTTCGAGTTGGATATTATCGTCAGGATTTTTCAACACTTAATTTCGAGGACACTGTCCATCAGTCGCTTATGGCTGTAATGGGTAAACAGATTGAAGAAAATCTGCGTTCTGTTGCTTCCGGATTTCTTATTACTGGGCCAATGATTCATACAAAAATAGGAAGCTTATCAGAAGGTCAAAAAGGTCTTGTGGCTTTTGCTCGTCTTGTACTTCAGAAGCCAGGACTGCTTATTTTAGACGAACCCACAAACCACATAAACTTTCGCCACTTACCTGTTATTGCTGAGGCTTTGAGTAAATATGAAGGTGCTATGATTCTTGTTAGTCATGTTCCTGAATTTGTCTCACAAATCAGAATCGATGAAACACTAGACCTTTCAAAATAATCCCCGTTTAGAGATTTATTTTTTCTACTTTTTCATTAATTCATGATAAACTTATATCATGAACTTCTTTATTATCTTTCCTTATTATCTTGCCTGGCATTATGGAAGAGCTTTTTCCAATATTGGTAATATATGGAAAAACTATTTTATTTTCATATACAACTTTTTTTCTATTAAAACTTTATTAATAACCCTATTTTCTCCATGGAGAAGAATGGGGGATGAATATAGAGAACATTCTAGCTTAGGGGATATTGCCGGTACTTTTGTGGTCAATACATTAATGCGTTGTGTAGGTGCAGTAATGAGACTGATTATTATTATCATCGGGATTTTAGTTTTATTGTTCTCTGTTGTCCTTGGTCTTGCTGTTTTGGTTATCTGGCTATTCTTACCAGCTGTGTTGGGATATTTGGTTTATTTTAGCTTCATAGGATTTTTGAAATAAAAAAATGAATTTTAACGACATAAAAATAATAGCAAAAAAGTTATATTACCCAATCTTTTTACTTGAAGATACGATTTCCCACGGTAGAAGAAAAAAAGTGGAATTAATTTTGAGAATCACATCTGTCCTGAGTTTTCTTACTCCAAGTATTTTGTATTTTCTGAATATGGTAGTCCATCTCTCAAATTTTGATCTATACACTCAGAAAATTTATGCAGTCTCAATTTTACTTTTGTCTCTCTGGGTGATTGTGATTATGCTTGAGGCTTTTTATTTTTCCTATATTCATCTTGATGAAAAGAAAGCTCAAGGT
This sequence comes from Parcubacteria group bacterium, assembly GCA_039740895.1. GTDB lineage: Bacteria > Patescibacteriota > Minisyncoccia > Phycocordibacterales > DATDWN01 > JBCLGS01. The sequence goes on along the minus strand of JBCLGS010000005.1, from coordinate 21,458 downwards.
ATTTTTATTGATTTTGAGCTTGCATATACGATGTACAAAATGTCTCCAGAAGATATCACTGCCACTTTTTTTGGTTCAAGTATGGGTTCGTATTTCCTAATGAGATGTGGTATAAGTGCAGAAGTTTTTAACGAGTTTCTAAGCAAGAGAAAACAAATACTTTCTAATGTTAATTTTAAATTTAACTTAGACGATAATAATATAACTTGGGAGGACTTCATTGCTTCAATTTTCGAACAGGATAAGGATCTTCAGATATTTCTATTTCAATTTAGTATACAGAAAAAGGAAGTCATAGAAATTATAGATTGGATTATAGAGAGAAATGATGCATATCTTTTTGCGGAATGGTGGTGGTCAAAAGAAAATCTAGACCATATTCCAAGCATAGGGCAGAGCTGGTCTTACGGGCAGATTTACACACTTCAAAAATACAGAGGAGCTCTTCCTATGGCTATGTCTGCAAGATACGAAGTCCACTCCTCTTATGGTGTGGATGAACTTAAAGAGCTAGAGTCAGTCCTTTCTCGTTCCAGAGATGCAAATGCAATTTTAGTGGGAAATGATGAATCCGGCAGATTGCAGATCATTTCTCACTTGGCTAGGAAGATAGATGAGGGTTCCGTCTCACCAGAATTGAAGCATAAGACTGTTGTGTTGTTGGACACAGATTCTTTTGTTTCGCAAAATGGTGGAAAAATACAGTTTGAATTAGAATTATCAAAAATACTTATTGAAGCTATTTCTGCGGGCAATATTATTTTAGTAATAAACAACCTGCCATCTTTCATTTCTTCTAGTAAAACGCTTGGGGTAGACCTTACAACACTTATTGAACCATATCTTTCTTCACCAAATTTACAGATTATAGCTATTAGCGATACAGATAATTTCCATCAAATTATAGAAAAAAATATTTTGCTTTCTCAGCATTTTGAAAAAGTTTTGATCAAGGACATTGATACGACAAACACTATAAAAGTTCTTGAGAACGAAATAATGCGTTTTGAAGATTCCACTATATTTTTTACATATCAATCTTTGGTGGCTATTTCTGAAAGTGCAGAAAGATATTTTTCTGAAGGCATAATGCCAGATAAGGCCATTGATTTGCTTTTGGAAATTGTTCCAAAGCTAAAATCTTTGGGTAAACATTTAGTAGAGAAGGAAGACATTTTAAGCCTTGTGAAAGTCAAAACTGGAATTCCAGTGGGGGAATTAACTTCGGAGGAGAAAAATAAACTTCTAAATCTTGAAAAAATATTACACGCTAGAATTGTCGGACAAGATGAGGCTGTGGTGTCTATTAGTAACGCTGTAAGACGCTCACGGTCAGGAATAGTTAATCCGAACAGACCTATCAGCTCATTTCTATTTCTTGGTCCTACTGGAGTTGGTAAAACAGAAACAACCAAAGCATTAAATGATGTATTTTTTGGAGACCAAGGTCACATAATGCGTCTAGATATGTCTGAGTATTCTGGAGCGGGAGCATTATCAAAACTCATAGGTTCATTCGAAACAAATCAGACAGGCATTCTATCCACAATGCTTCGTGAGCATCAGTATGGAGTTCTTCTTCTTGATGAGTTTGAAAAAACGACTGAAGAAGTAATGAATTTATTCTTACAGGTTTTAGATGAAGGGTTCTTTTCGGACAATTTGGGTAAAAAAGTAAACGCCAGAAACCTTATAATTATTGCCACATCAAATGCTGGTAGTGACCTCATATGGGAAGCGATAAAGTCTGGAAGCGATTTATCAAAGAGTAAAGAAATAATTATAGATAGTCTTATTAAGCAAGGCATTTTCAAACCAGAATTACTAAACCGATTTGACGGAGTTGTTTTGTTTCAACCTCTTACAGGTGCCAATTTAAGACAGATTTCAAAATTGATGCTTGATAAACTTCACAACCGTCTTTCAGGGAACGGTATTAATCTTGTAGTTAACGACACTCTTATTGAATTTGTAGCAGGTCATGGTACTGATCCAAAATTTGGTGCTCGACCTATAAATAGAGCAATTCAGGAAAAGGTAGAACAAATTATTGCAAAAAAACTTATTGATGGCTCAGCGGAGAAAGGCAAAGGAATCATCCTGACTAAGGAAGAGCTTTACTAAAGAAGCTTTTTTCTTTATTTATGCTATAATGTAAGTATATTAATTAATATATTAAATTTATGGAAAAGAAAGTTTCAGCATTTATGAAACCATTGACTGTGAGCGAAGACCTTGCAGTAGTTGTTGGAAAAGGCCCAATGCCTCGATCAGAAGTTGTAAAAAAACTTTGGGTATACATCAAGAAGAACGACCTTCAAGATCCAAAGGCAAAAAGAAACATTGTTGCCGACGAAGCTTTGAAAAAAGTTTTTGGAGGTAAAGCAGTAGTAGATATGTTTGAAATGACAAAGCTTGTTTCAAAGCACCTATCATAATCTAAATTAGTTTCCAAAACCTGCCTTAAAATTTATTTTAAGGCAGGTTTCTTGCAAAAAAACGTTGTTTTTGCTATGCTATCCAAGCAATGAAAAAAGATATACATCCAAAAAATTATCGACAAGTTCTCTTTGTAGATAACTCAAATAAAGCTGAATTTATTATTTCGTCTACAGTAGATACCAAAGAAACGGCTAAGGCTAAGGACGGAAAGGAATATCCAGTTTATAACATAGAAATCTCAAGTGCTTCACATCCTTTTTATACAGGAAATGAGAAGATTTTGGATACCGCTGGCCGCGTAGAAAAATTCAAAGCAAAGCAGGCTAAGGCAAAATCAGCAAAGTAACCTATTTACCAAAAAAGGCGAGACATCTCGCTTTTTTTGTTATACTAAACAAATGGACATAGAAAAATATTTACAAAATCATAAAACTTCATATTTGGCAGAAACATATAGAAAATTGGAGAATGAAGAAATTGCCACACAGAAAATGATTGACACAGACCCTAGTCTGGCTGATTTGGCTAAGGAGGAATTGGAGTCAATAAAAACACAGAAAGACGCCATCAAAAAACAAATGGAAGATATTTTTTCTGCAGAAGAAAAAGAGGAGGAATTTCCAAATGAAGTTATTCTAGAAGTGCGAGCTGGTGCTGGCGGAGAGGAGGCATCACTTTTTGCCGAGACTTTGGCTCAGATGTACTGCAGGTATTCTGAAAACCGTGGCTGGGCCGTTTCTACTGTGGCAGAGTCCAGAAGTAGCGTTGGTGGATATAAAGAAGCTTCGTTTGAAATAAGAGGAAAAGATGTTTACAAGATTTTGCGTTTTGAGACTGGTGTTCATCGTATTCAGAGAATTCCTACTACGGAAAAAATGGGACGAGTTCATACTTCAACGGCTTCTGTGGCTATTTTGCCGTTTCGAAAGAAGACCAACATCGTCATTCCTCCACAAGATTTGGAAATTGAGTTTTCTCGTTCCGGAGGTGCAGGTGGACAAAATGTGAACAAGGTTGAAACTGCTGTTCGCCTGATTCATATACCAACAGGTATTGATGTTCGTTCTACTGCAGAAAGAAGTCAATTAAAAAACAGAGAGAAAGCTATGGGAATTTTGCTAGCCAAACTTCAAGCTTTGCAGGATGCAGAGGATGCTAAAAAATATTCTGCCAACCGAAAAGACCAGATAGGAACAGCTGACCGCTCAGAAAAAATCCGAACTTACAACATTTTACAGGACCGTATTACAGACCACCGAATAAAACAATCATGGCATAACATTGAAAAAATTATGGCCGGTGAAATCCAACCTATTTTGGATGCTATGGAGACTTTTACTGGTGTGAGTGTTGGGGAGGGACCAGACACACAAGATTTTGACTGATTTTTTCAGAGAGAAACGAATGATGCTAATATATGTCCATATTTTTTTTGAATATAAATTATGATATCAAAGGAACCTACAAATGAAATAATATCCGTTTCCGCCTATCTTAATCGCTTGAACGCCACTCTGAAAACAGAGAAGGCTAGAATTATCGGTGAAGTTACTGGTTTCCAGGAATATCCTGGTAGAAGCTACATATATTTTTCAATTAAAGACTCTAAAGAACAAAGTACAGCAAAATGTTTTATGTGGAAAAACGATTACAAGATTTCCGGAGTGACACTTCAAGACGGAATGGAAGTTGTCATCACTGCTTATCCAAATATTTATAAACCAAACGGTGGACTGACTCTTCAAGTAGAACTCATTGAGCTTGTTGGTGAGGGTGCTCTGAAGATTACTTATGATAAATTGAAATTAAAACTAGAAGAAGAAGGCTTGCTTTCAGAATCTCGCAAACGGGCAATTCCTGATTTCCCCACAAAGATTGGGGTTATTACATCTAAAAGTGGCGCAGTAATAAATGACTTCCTGACAAACATTGGTAAATTTGGTTACGAAATTTTATTTGTTGACTCAAAAGTTGAGGGACAAGACGCAGTGAAAGACTTACTCAGTGCCGTGGATACGCTTAGGAAGAAAGATATTGATGTGCTAGTCATGATGCGAGGAGGAGGGTCTCTGGAGTCGTTTCTAGCTTTCAACAATGAGGCGCTTGTACGAGCCTTGGCGAGCTTTCCAGCACCCGTTTTGACAGGTATTGGTCATGATAAAGATATCTCTCTGGTCTCTCTTGTTTCTGATAAAAATGTTTCAACTCCGACTGCAGTAACGATGATTCTTAATTCATCATGGAATGAGGCATTAAACACCATCAGATTTTCTGAGGAAAAAATAATGACACAGTTCCAATCTGGATTGAGAGACAAACAATTTATCATTGAAAATTCACAGGTCGCAATTGAGGGAAGGTTTGTGGCACTTTTTGATACTTTTAAAAATGCCGAGAAAACAGTATTAAATGCTGTGACTAGAATTGAATCAGAAACCGCTTATATATCAGAAAGAATTAAAAATTATACCAAAGATTTAATAAGGGGATTTGAAAGTATGGAAAATAGAACATCGGAATTACTTTCTCAATCATTACGGACTATTGACATAGCAAGTCCAGAAAGACAGCTTTCTCGGGGGTATGGTATCGTTAGATTTGGTGGAAAAGTCATAAAAAGTACTAAAGATGTGGCAAAAGGAGATGATTTGGAAGTTTTAGTTTCAGATGGTATTATTCATTCACAAGTAAAATAATATGACAAAAATAAAAACACAAACAAATTTAAACGAAACATTGAAGAAATTAGCACAGATAGTTTCTTGGTTTGAATCTCAGTCGGAGCTTGATGTGGAGAAAGGTTTAGAATATGTAAAGGAAGGAGCTACGCTCATAAAAGAATCTCGTGAACGACTTTCCGAAATAGAAAACGAGTTTAAGGAGATAAAAAAAGAAATCCAGAAATAACAAGAAATAACAAGAAATCCCCAGTTTGATCCGTACCCCAAGACCATCTCAACCATTGTGTAAATTGGCGACATGCGTTACTCTAAGGACCAGAAGAAGCTCATGGTGGGTTTCTCAAAAACCAGTACCTTTACAACAGAAAGGAAGTGAGAAGATGAAAAGAACATTCTTGCCGCTCTTCACGGCACCGTCTATTATTCTGAATCAGAAAACGACTTTCCACAAAATTAACGAAAAAGTTGTAGTGGAAGTTCCCGGCAAATTGATTCGCCATCTCATCGAGACTTGTGACGGCATACGTTCACTGGACGAGGTTGTCCAACTTCTCAAGGATGAATGGGACGAACATTCTATTCGAGGTCTCATCAAAGAATTTCGTCGACGCAATGTTTTGGTGGACAGTCATTATCTTAGCGACACGGTATGGAAAGTGATTGAAAATCCTTCTAACTTCCCCTCGCTACTTACTGATGACGATGTCACTGTACTTGTAGAGCAAGCGAAAGAAAGACACAGAAGCAATCCTAGTGGTATGGTGTACCAAGCGTCACCATCTTCACTTGGCAAACTTCTTGATCGTCGCCGATCGATACGTTTTTTCTCTGGTGAGTCAGTCGGGTTTCAGAGCGTTGTTAATATGCTCTGGAGCGCCTACGGCGAGATTAATACTTCGGAAGATAACACTTCGATAACAAATGGTCGCCGGACGGTTCCTTCCGCTGGTGCGTTATACCCACTTATGATATCTGTTGCCTTGTTCAAAGATACTGGAGAATTTCATCCTGGTATCTATAATGCATGGATGGGCACTCCAAAAATGGTGGGATTCAATCTTGTGTCAGAGGACACTGAGAGATTCATCCGTTCCTTTGCCGATCCTTTGATGATTGAGGAAGCCCACGGAGTTATTGTTGTAAGTGGATCTTTTCGTGCCACGGGTGATAAGTACGGAAATCGGAGTATGTTGTATGTAACGCTTGAAGCGGGACATGTAGCACAAAACATCCATCTCGCCGCTTCGGAGTCTAAAGTTGCAACAGTCGAGATCGGCGGTTTTGTTGAGGAGTTACTCGCGGAATCGATTAAACTCCCAAGACATTACCGTCCTCTCACAACTGTGGTTTTCGGACGTGAGAAAAAAGTAGCTCAAGTTAATGCTTCGGAGTCGAAAATTGAAGTTTATTGGGAAGTCCCAATTGCTGGTCAGTACCAGTTGCCGTTTACCATGGCGTTTGCGAGAGTATTTTCCAAGATCAATGAAGATTGGTCTTGCGGAAGGGCTGTCTCTCCGCAACTTGCATATACCAAAGCTGTCGCTGAAGCAAGGGAGTGGGCTGCTTGCGGGTGTGTTCCTAATACACTCATTCAAGAGCGACTCACTGATCTTGAAACGGCGATTGACCCAAGGAAAATCATCAAATTTTACTCAGCGCAGTATCGTTTGAAAGGTTTTCCTTTTAAACCCTTTGACGAAGAAATGGAATATGCGTGGGTTGAGGGGAAAGACGAACTGCGAGGATCAAAAGTACATGTTCTCACAGACTGTGTTTACTTCCCTTATTACCCGAAAACACCAAAATACACTCACGCCAATTCATCAGGTGTTGCGGCACATCCAGAAAAACAGCAAGCAATCAAAAACGGCGTCCTCGAACTTGTTGAGCGAGATTCGTTTATGATTGCGTATCTGACGAAACTCATTTTTCCGACTGTTTCCGAGAAAACTCTACCTCAAGAAATTCGGAAACGGATCAGTAACCTTCGGAAAAGTGGGTTCAAAGTGTGGATTAAGGATCAATCTCTTGATCTTGCCCCAGTCGTTTTCGTTTTCGTTCAAAATCAGGAGCTTGCGTTCACAACATGTGCCGGGTGTTCTAATTTCAACACTGTGGAGGCACTTGATCATGCTCTCACAGAGGTCGAATCTTCAGTTTTGTATCGTCTCGCGAATAGTTCACTTAAGCCGGTTGAGTTGTCGAAAGTTCGTTTTCCAAGTGATCATGGGAAACTTTACGAACAAAAACAGCACTTTCAAAAAGCTGACTTCTTGGTATGTGGTCAAAATTCGATTGCGTTTAGAGAGGTTGGTTTAGGTGTAGCTCAATCATGGCAGGCCCTGCTTGATCGGTTTTCGGCGAAAGGGTGGCCACTGATTACAGTTCCACTCTATCTTGCCGAAGAATTTGGTGGTAATGATGGATTGCACATTATTCGTTCCATAGTGCCGGGAATGGTGCCAATCAGTTTCGGCTACCGAGAAGAACCGCTTGGTATGGAGCGTATATATGCAATAGCAAAGGAAGTAGGTAGTATCTCTATCTCGTATCGGGATATGCCCCATTTCCCCCATCCATACACATAAACACGAGGGCGAGACACAACCAAGTGTTCCCGCCCTCTTTTTTTTGCTATTATTTCAATATGGTCCAATCAAATCTTGTAAAAATAAATTTCTGTTTTCCTAAATTTACTACAGGAAGCAAAAAGGCATTTACTGATGCCCTTATTCGTGATATCCGACTAGATAAAAAAGTGGGGTATGCTGGATATTCACATAAAAAATATTTACGCAAAAATCTCTTATACAGGTTTGGAGATAGTAGTCTCAAAAAATACAAACCATTATCTTCCATAATCAAACAACAAATTGAAAAAACTGTTCAGTCAACTGTGCAAAAATGTCATAAGAAGTTGTCACTTTCAACTCCGCCTTTTTTTGTTTTTATTTTTCCATGGTTTCCTGAAAAAGATGATAAATCTTTTGGTGGTGTAAATGGATTTGCTCCTTATGCAGACACTATTCATCTTTTTATATCCCCGAGTAAATTTTCTAGCAGATCATTACAAGAGACTGTTGCACATGAATTAAGTCACGCTGTCTTTTTTCATTATCATCCATTAGAACAGACACTTCTTGATGCAATGATTTTTGAAGGTCTTGCCGAAAATTTTAGAGAAGAAATTGTCGGAGGAAGTCCGGCTCCTTGGTCTATTACATTAACTATTAAAAAAACCAGAGAAATGCTCGCCACATTAAAACCTTCCCTTAGTTCAAAAAGTTATAATCTATACAGAGAAGTATTTTTAAAAGAAGGAAAATATAAAAGATGGACAGGATATTCAATTGGATACAGGATTGTGAAATTATTTCGGAAATCAAATCCAAAAATGTCTTGGGAAGAAATAATGAGAATGACTCCAAAAATAATTTTTAATAAATCGGGATTTATAAAAAAAAGGTTGTAACGATATGACTCGTTACAACCTTACCCAACATAGGGGCTATTTGCATTTGGTGCACTTTCCACACCCGCAGCGACAGTTTGCGCCTCGACCAGCAAACTTGCCAGCTTGGACACGCCTTGTCTCCACCGTAACCTTCCAAGAGAACTTCTTGGGACCGTTCAAAGGACTTTTCATCTTCTCACTTCCTTTCCGTTGTGAAGATATTGGTTTTTGAGAAACCCACTATAAGTTTCTTCTGGTACTTAGAGTAACACAGGTCGCCAATTTACACAATGGTTGAGATGGTCTTGGGGTACGGATCAGACTGGGGATTTTTGATTATTGTCTTTCAAATTTTAACCAGGTTGTAATAGGAGCTTGCTCGATAATTTTTAGAATTTCATTTTCATCATCTACTATCGTATACAAATTTAAATCATCAGCATCTATTGTGCCTCTGCTGAGTAATTCTTTTTTCATCATCTCATCTATCGGTTTCCAGAAGTCACTGCATACAAGAATCATAGGAACTTTTTCAATTTTGTGAGTTTGAATAAGGGTTAGTATTTCGTAAAACTCATTTAACGTACCAATACCTCCGGGGAAGAAAACATAAGACTCAGCGGAAAAACTCATACAAACTTTTCTACTGAAGAAATAATAAAATCCGAGGTGTTTTGTAAGGTAAGGGTTTATGACCTGGGCTTGTTCTAGCTCTATTGTCAGTCCGAGGGAGTTTCCACCTGCTTCAAGAGCACCTCTATTGGCTGCTTCCATGATGCCAGGGCCACCACCAGTAAATACTGAATAATTCAAATCTCTCACTATGTGTTCAGCCAAGGACCTTGCTTTGATATAGTAAGGGTCATTTTCTTGGAATCTAGTCCCTCCAAAAAAAGTAACAGACTTAGGGTAGTGTCTAATAAATTCAAATCCGTCGGAGAATTCTTTTGTAATTAAAGAAATTCGTTCATGCACTGTGAGCATCTCATGTCGAGTCAAAGGTTTAATACCTAAATTTTTCGTTGGCAGATTAACTATTTTTTTATCCATATTATTATTGTAGTTTAATTTGAATTAGTGGTCAAAGGGATAAAGTTTCAGGCGGATTAAGTTCCTTACTGCTTAACCCCTCGTAATTTCGATAGTGGGAAGCCCAATACTTTCTAAAAACTTTTCTTTTTCTTCACCGACGATTTCCTTGTAAGCATTTGTTGAGATTTTACCCAGCTCAATATTTTGAATTCTGATTCTTTGAAGGTCTGTGACGGTATAACCTAGCTTGTCGGTCATTCGTCGTATCTGCCTGTTTCTTCCTTCGGTCAGGATAATGTCAAAAAAGTTATCATCTAGTTTTTTTATTATGGCAGGCTTTGTCATACCATCTCCGATATCCACTCCTTCTTGCATATGTTTTACAAAAGCTGGAGTAAATTTTTTATCAACTCGTACCATGTATTCTTTCTCGTGGTCATATATTGGGTTGAGAAGTCTGTCTGTCACTCTGCCGTCGTTAGTCAAAATGATTAGTCCGTGAGATTCTTTATCTAGTCGCCCTACAGGGAAAACTTTTTCAGGTAGTTTGGCTGTCTCAATTATTCCTTTCTCATCGCCTTGGGGATTTGTACTGACAACGCCCTTCGGTTTGTTATAGGCCAAATATATATAATTTTTCTTAATGTGTTTGCCTCGCAGTTCTACCTTGTCAGTTTCGAGCACCTTGTCGCCAAGCATGGCTACTTTGCCGTTTATTAAAACCTTTTGAGATTTGATTAGCTCGTCTACGCCAGTGCGTGTCGCAATGCCTTTGTGAGCCAAGTATTTGTTTATCCGCATGGGATAGGTCTCCTTTTTATTCGAAAAATACCTCGCTGCTGATTGAACACAATCACCTACTGGGTCATCAGCGAGGATTGGTAAAACAGTATCGGCGGTGGTCGATTCTTCTACGAACATAAGAGCCCCAGTTCCTGTCGCCAATACCTCGTCAGCTTTGCTGCGAGGATGGACGACAGGACTGCTTTTATTGGGTTTATTTTCCATTCGGTCATTGTAGCATATTTTAGAAAAAATTTGATGTTTACAATTAAATCTTAAATGGCTATAATATATGCATATGAAAAAATTAGAACAAAAAGAATGGATTGCAGTAGTCGCATCTTTATTCGTAGTTGGTTTCTTCTTCGTTTTTGGACAAAGTTTTATTTCTTTTTTTAACTCAAATAATGTGGCTTCACTTAATTCATCATCAAAACCAGAGGTTCTTGTACAAGAGGTTGTTGTAGGTGGTGGCACGGCAGCTATTGCAGGTAGCAGAGTTACTGTTCATTACACAGGAAAATTTGTGGATGGAAAAGTATTTGATAGCTCCGTCTTACGAGGTGAGCCATTACAGTTTGTTCTCGGTGCAAGGCAGGTCATAGAAGGCTTAGATAAAAATATTGTTGATATGAGAGAAGGCGGAAAAAGATTGCTTTCAATACCACCAGAACTTGGTTATGGGGCAAATGATTATGGTCCAATCCCTGGCAATTCCACTTTGATTTTTGAAGTTGAGCTATTGAAGGTGGAATAAAATGAAACCTTTATCTTTCGAAATACACAAAGAACTTCTAGGGAAACTTGGACGCGTCGGCACAATACACACTCCACATGGCGACATACAAACGCCTGCTTTTGTGACTGTAGGTACAAAAGGCACTGTCAAAGCACTGACCCCAGAACAGGTGGCGGGTGCTGGCGCACAGGTGGTACTTGCCAACACATACCATTTATATCTTGAACCAGGGGATGAGAGAATAAAAAATCTCGGAGGTCTTCACAAAGTAATGAATTGGTCAGGACCTATTATGACAGACTCAGGTGGTTTTCAGGTTTTTTCTCTCGGTGCAGGACTGAATAGAAAAATCGGCAAGATAGCAAAGCATGAAGAATTAATGTTGCCAGAAGCTCATGGTAGAGATGAAGATGAGGAAATAAAACCTAGTCGGGCTACTATCGATCCAAACGGTGTGATGTTTCGTTCGTATTCAGACGGCTCAGCACACTACTTTACTCCAGAAAAATCAATTGAAATTCAACACAACCTCGGTGCGGATATTATTTTTGCTTTTGATGAATGCACTTCTCCATATGAGTCACTTCACTATCAGAAGGAAGCACTTGAGCGGACGCATCGCTGGGCAAAAAGGTCACTTGAATATCATAAGTCAAAAGAAAATCACAAGACTCAGGCGCTATTTGGAATTGTTCAGGGTGGACGAGATGAAGCTTTGCGTAAAGAAAGCGCAGAGGTCATTGGTGGAATGGATTTTGATGGCTTTGGTATCGGAGGTTCCTTTGAAAAAGAAGATATGGGTAAAGCAGTGGAATGGTGCAACAATATCTTGCCAAAAGATAAGCCGAGACACTTGCTAGGTATCGGTGAACCAGTTGATTTATTTGAAGCAGTTGAAAACGGCTGTGACCTTTTTGATTGTGTCTCTCCGACCCGAGTTGGGCGAAACGGAAATGTTTACACAGTCAATGGTAGGATATGTTTGATGAACACAGAGTTTCGAGATGATATAAAACCTATTGATAATGAGTGTCGGTGCTACACCTGCCAGAACTACAGCAGGGGATATATTGCCCACCTTTTTCGAGCCAAGGAAATGCTGGCTGGAACATTGGCTTCAATACACAACTTGTATTTCATAATTCATATGGTGGACAAAATGAGACAGGAAATGCTAAATGGTGATTTTATGGCTTACAAAAAGGACTTTTTATCGAAGTACTATACGAAATAGAATTTTTAATGTATAGTTTTCCTAAGTTATGAAAAAGTTTGAAATAAAAAGAGATTTTGAGCCAGCCGGTGACCAGCCACAGGCAATTAAAAAACTTGTGGAAGGTGTCAAAAAAGGTCTGAAACATCAGACTCTTTTTGGTATCACTGGTTCGGGAAAAACATTTACTATAGCAAATGTTATACAGGAAATTCAGAAACCGACATTGGTTATAGCACACAACAAAACTCTTGCCGCTCAGCTTACGCAAGAATACAGAGAATTCTTTCCAAACAATGCTGTTCATTTTTTCGTTTCCTACTACGACTACTATCAGCCAGAAGCATATATGCCAGTATCAGACACATACATAGAAAAAGAAGCGATGATAAATGAAGAGATTGACCGACTTCGACATGCTTCCACTCAAGCTCTTCTCACTCGCAAGGATGTCATTATTGTGGCGTCTGTTTCTTGTATTTACGGTCTTGGTTCTCCAGTTGAATATGAAAAAGTAAATTTGAAAATTGCAGAAGGTGAAAATATTTCGCGAGCGGAGTTTATTCGCAAACTTATAGCAATACACTTTGAGCGCACAACAGCAGACCTTTCTCCGGGGCAATTTCGTGCGATTGGAAATATGTTGGAAATAATGCCAGTGTCGGAAAAAGTTATTTATAGATTGGAAATAATTGATGGAAAAATAAAAGAGATTTTACAAATTAATGATATCACTCGGTCAATCATAAAAAAAGTGGATGTTTTTTACCTATTTCCTGCAAAACATTTTATTTCTACAAAGGACCAAAATGAAAGAGCATTCAAGACAATCAAAGCCGAACTCGATTCTAGACTGAAAGAATTGGAAAAATCCGGAAAGCATCTTGAAGCTGAGAGATTGAAAAGAAGAACAACATACGACCTCGCTCTTATTCGTGAGATGGGATACTGCAATGGTATAGAAAACTATTCACGACATTTTTCAGGAAAAAAAGCTGGAGAAGCACCCGATACTCTTCTTTCATATTTTCCACATAAAGCCGATGGCTCACCAGACTTTTTGACTATTATTGACGAGTCACATGTGGCAGTACCGCAAATCGGGGCAATGTATGCGGGCGACTCATCTAGAAAACAAGCTCTTGTGGAGTATGGTTTTCGCCTACCTTCGGCCAAGGATAACAGACCGCTGAAGTTTAATGAGTTTGAGGAAAAAATTGGACAGATTATTTATACATCAGCTACACCAAGCCACTATGAGAAAGAACACAGCGAGCAAGTAGTGGAACAGGTTATTCGACCCACAGGTCTTATTGACCCAGTCATTGAAGTGCGACCTATTATAGAAAAGGGGGTCTACAAAGGCCAGATTGCAGACTTTATTTCTGAATCAGAAAAAAATATAAAGGCTGGCGGACGAGTTATCGCTACTACGCTGACAAAAAGAATGGCGGAGGATTTGAGTGACTACTTGAAAGAGAAAGGAATTAAAGCTGAGTATATTCATAGTGATATTAAAACAATCCAGAGAATTGAAATTTTGACATCGCTTCGTCGTGGTGAGTTTGATGTACTCGTCGGTGTAAATTTGCTTCGAGAAGGATTGGACTTACCGGAAGTAACTCTCATTGGAATACTAGATGCAGATAAGGAAGGATTTCTCCGAAGTGATACATCACTCATTCAAATCATTGGACGAGCTGCTCGAAATGTTTTAGGTAAAGTTATTTTATACGCAGACCACATGACAGGCTCAATGGAGAGAGCTATAGGAGAAACAAATCGCCGTCGAAATATTCAAATTGCATACAATACAAAACACGGCATCACACCAAAAACTATCATAAAGAAAATTCAAGATATTACAGACCAACTTAAGTCGGAACACGCGAAGACTGTGTCTACTCTTTTGGAGATTGATAAAAAACTTTTTGACAAGGATCCCGCAAAACTTATTAAACAGAAAGAGCGACAAATGGAATCTTCCGTCAAAATTTTGGATTTTGAAACTGCTGCTATTTTACGAGATGAAATTGCTGAACTCCAGAAAATGGCAACTCCACCAAAAATTAAAAAAATAAGTAACCCAAAAAATACCAGAGACATTTTGGCGTAAAGTATACAAAATTTATTTATGTGCTATTATGTTGGTACATAAATTTGAGTCAGACCCATAGAGCAATCCACGGGCGTTATCTGTGTCTGCATTTATTCGTAGCCATTCGTGTATTTATTCGTTATTTCGTATATGAAAAATCAAGACAAAATAATAGTCAGAGGGGCTAGAACGCACAACCTCAAAAATATCACAGTAGAAATTCCACGAAACAAGATGGTGGTTTTTACCGGTCTTTCAGGTTCGGGAAAATCATCTTTGGCTTTTGATACCATTTTCGCTGAAGGACAAAGACGATATGTGGAATCACTTTCGTCATACGCACGGCAGTTTTTACGACAAATGCAGAAGCCAGATGTAGATGAGATTGTAGGACTTTCCCCGGCTATCTCCATTGACCAGAAATCCCGTTCAAACAACCCCCGTTCAACTGTGGCAACTATTACAGAAATTTACGATTATCTTCGTATTTTATATTCTCGTGTCGGACATCCACACTGTCTTGTTTGTGGAGACGAAATCAAAAAACTTTCAAACGAAGAAATTAAAAACTTTGTGCTAGAGAAAATTAGTGAAAAACAAAAAGAAGTGGCAAGGACGGTCCTTACCACTAAAAAAGTCGCATCAAAGGCGACCCGCCGAGGAGGCGGGGAAAAAAGCGAGTTGAAAAAAGTTGTTGATAAAGTAATTTCTAATAATGTTCATCAGGTGGAAATATATGCACCAGTAGTTAAAGGACGAAAAGGTGAGTATTATCAGCTTCTCTACGATTTACTTGGAAAAGGATATTCACATGTTCTTGTCGATGGTGTTAAAAAATCTCTTCGAGAGCAAATAGTTTTATCTAAAACAAAAAGACATACTATAGATGTTTTGGTGGATAGTATTTCACTTGTCGATTTTAAAAATGATTTAGGGTCTGCAGAAGAGAGATTGTCAGAAGACTTGGAGAAAGCACTTCTAGAATCTGATGGTCAGGTCAAAATCATTTTTAGAGATATTACTCAAGATTCTGTAAAAGGTTATATTCCAGAGGAGATGTTTTTATCATCAAAACTTTCTTGTCCAAAAGATGGCTACTCGTATCCAGAGGTGGAACCAAGACTTTTTTCATTCAACTCTCCATACGGCGCATGCCCAGAATGTAATGGTCTAGGAACAAAATATTTTTTTGGTAAAGAGGCATGTCTAAAATGTAATGGGGCGAGACTCAGGGAAGAAGCTTTACATGTTTTAGTTGGTGGAAAAAACATAGTGGATTTGACTGCTATATCTATTAAGGATGCTTATGATTTTTTCATTGAATTGAAACTAAATGAACGTGAAAGAAATATTTCCAAAGTTGTGGTCAAGGAAATAGAAGCTCGACTAGAGTTTATGGTAAATGTTGGTATTGAATACCTTTCACTAAACCGTCGCGCAAATACTCTTTCTGGTGGAGAGGCACAACGCATCAGACTAGCATCTCAGCTTGGTTCTGGTCTTGTCGGAGCTTTGTATGTGCTAGACGAGCCGACTATCGGCTTGCATCCAAGAGATAATGACCGACTGATAAAAACTTTGTTACGCCTTCGAGATTTAGGAAACACTATTATTGTTGTGGAGCATGATGAAGAAACAATTTTCGCTTCTGACTACATTGTGGACATTGGTCCTGGTGCTGGAATCCACGGTGGGGAAGTTGTTGTGGCGGGTTATTTGGATGAATTACTTACCGCAAAGAAAAATGTTTCCGGGTCACTGACCTTGGATTATTTGAGAGCGGATAAAGTATTAGAGGTACCGACAGAAAGACGAGAGACTGAAAGGGGCTCGCTCCAAATTCGTGGAGGAAAAATTTTCAATATTAAAAATATGAACATAGATATTCCGCTAGGAAGATTTATCGCTGTGACAGGTGTCTCTGGCTCAGGAAAATCATCTTTTGTTTATGAAATCTTGCACAAAAACCTGCAGGCTCGGTTTGAAAGAAAATATCGTTCTGCAGATATTTACAACTGTAAATCTTTTGCTGGTACAGAATATTTAGGGCGTTCAGTTTTAATAGACCAATCCCCGATAGGACGAACTCCGCGAAGTAATCCCGCAACATACACTGGAGCGTGGACATTTATTCGTGATCTTTTTGCCGAAAGTGCCGAAGCTCGTGCTCGTGGCTGGAAGGCTAGTCGTTTTTCTTTCAATGTTAAAGGTGGAAGATGTGAGACTTGTAGTGGAAACGGCGAGATAGAAGTGGAGATGCATTTTTTGCCGACGGTTTATGTCCCATGTGATGTATGTAAAGGTAAGCGCTTCATGAAAGAAACTTTGGAAGTGAAATACAAGAATAAAAATATTTATGATATTTTGAAAATGACCGTTGAGGAGGCTATGGCTTTCTTTGAAGACATACCATCTATTTGGGATAGAATAAAAACTCTGAACGAGGTGGGTTTGGGCTATCTTGAGCTTGGTCAATCCGCCACAACTCTTTCTGGTGGTGAAGCTCAGAGAGTGAAAATCTCAAGTGAGCTTTACCGCCCCCATCTACAGAAAACAATTTATTTGTTGGATGAGCCAACTATCGGTTTGCATTATGAAGATGTAAAAAAATTAATTGAGATTTTACAGAAACTGGTTAACAAAAGTAATACTGTTTTGGTAATTGAACATAATATGGATATTATAAAGTCCTGTGACTATGTTATTGATATCGGTCCAGAAGGCGGAGATGGCGGTGGACAAATAGTGGCAAAAGGAACTCCAGAAGAGGTGGCAAATAATGAAAAGTCCTACACAGGAGCATATTTAAAAAAAGCTTTGAAACAGTACAGGGCATATAGGAAATCATAAAATCTCTTTCTCGCCATATCTCTCGAAGAGCACACGATAAGTTCTGCTGAACTTTCGCTCAATCTCACTCCGTCGAGCTCCGAAGTCTCTTCTCGAAATATGGCTCAACGAGATTCTATGATTTTGGGTAGTGGAACTAGAAATAAAATGAATATACAAGCAATTAAAAAGATAGTAGCTAAATTACCTAGTACACCAGGAGTGTATCTTTTTAAGCGTGGCAAGGATATTTTGTATGTTGGCAAAGCCACATCACTTCGAGACCGTGTCCGAAGCTACTTTAACGCAGATATAATCAAGACTCGTAGCCCACTTATTTCCAAAATGCTTGACCAGTTTGACTCAATTGAACACATCAAAACTGATTCAGTTCTGGAGGCCCTTATTCTTGAAGCGAACTTAATAAAAAAATACCAACCAGAAGCAAACATAAAAGAAAAAGATAATCGCAGTTTTAATTATGTTGTTATTACGGACGAAGATTTTCCTAGAGTCCTTATCGCTCGTGGAAGAGAGCTGGAAAAATTTTTACTCAACGCATCTCTCGAAGAGCACACGATAAGTTCTGCTGAACTTTCGCTCAATCTCACTCCGTCGAGCTCCGAAGTCTCTTCTCGAGATGATGTTTCGACAAATTTTTCAAAACACATAGGGTTACCCTATGTAGTTAAGTATAAATTTGGTCCGTTTCCAAACGGTAGTCAGCTAAAGGAAGCTATGAAGATTGTTCGTAAGTTATTTCCTTTCCGAGATAAGTGTATTACTTCACAAGACCTAAAAATAGAATTCTTGACCCGACGGGTCAAGAATTCTATACTAACCCGTCGGGTTAGTATGAGTAAACCATGCTTCAATCGCCAGATTGGGCTTTGTCCTGGGGTTTGTACAGGAGAGATTTCAAAAAAAGAGTACACTCAAATAATCAAAAATATTGTTTTGTTTTTTGAAAGTAATAAAAATAAACTTATCAAAAATCTTGAGAGGCAAATGAAACAATTTGCCAAAGAAAAGGAATTTGAAAAAGCTCAAAAAATAAAGAAAACAATTTTCACCCTCAATCATATTCAAGACATTGCTTTACTAAAAGATTCTGCAGACGATTTATCTACCAGAGAAATCGAGTCGAAAAGAATGTTTGGCGAAAGCCATAGCATTTTTTCGGCTGGGGGTCATCTGCAAAACGGATTCCGTATTGAGTCCTATGATATTGCTCACATGTCTGGGCAAAATATTGTCGGAGTGATGACTGTGGTGGAGGAAGGTGAAGCAAAGCTCTCTGAGTATCGAAAATTTTCCGCCTCATCGGACGAATCCGCCTTTGGCGGAAAAATCAAAATGGGTATTAATGACACAAAGGCATTGTCGGAGATTTTATCGCGCAGACTTGCTCATATTGAATGGCGACAGCCAGATTTGATAGTAGTTGATGGTGGTAAGGCACAAAAAAATGCGATGGAGAAAATCCTGAAAGAAAACCGACTACAGATTCCTGTTGTGTCTGTGGTAAAAAATGAATACCATAAGCCAAAAGAAATTTTGGGTGACAAGAAGTGGCTAGTATATGAAAGAGAAATAATACTTTCAAATGCTGAAGCTCATAGATATGCTATAAATTTCCATAAAAAATTACGGGGTAAGATGTTTAAATAAAAAAATAAATTTTGTACTAGGATGGAATATAATGTATAATACTGTATAATACATTGTATGTTTACTCTTCCCCAAACTTTGCATATCGGTGTCATTCGAGGTGGTGTCTCGCCAGAATATGATGTGTCTCTAAAAACAGGAGACAATATTTTAAAGCAACTTTCAGAAACACACCGACCTCTTGATATTTTTATTTCAAAGGACGGTAAATGGCATATGAACGGCATAGAAAGAGCACCGGAGAGAATTCTGAAACATGTTGATGTTGTTTACAATGCTTTGCACGGGGAGTACGGAGAAGACGGTGGTATTCAAGAACTTCTTGACCATCATAATATTCCTTATACTGGCTCAAACAAATTTTCTTCAGCAATGGCAATGAATAAATATCTAACGAAAGACATGGCTATTAAAGCTGGTATTAAAACCCCTATTTTTATTCTCGTTCGTGAAGGCGAAGATCTGCAATCCAAGATGAGTCAAATTCATAAAGCCATTACTTATCCGCTCATCATAAAGCCAGTAAGTGGGGGCTCGTCTCTAGGCGTCACTAAGGCACATAATTTAGAAGAGGTAATGCAAGGTTTGCAGAAGGCACTATCTTTTGGTGGCGGGGCTTTGGTAGAGGAATATATCGCAGGAAGGGAAGCGACTTGTGGTGTTATAAATAATTTTAGAAATCAAAGTACATATTCTCTGCCACCAGTAGAAATAGTTCCACCACCAGAAAATAGTTTTTTTGATTATGATTCAAAATATTCTGGAAAGACCCGCGAAATTTGCCCAGGGACTTTCAGTCAGAAGGAAAAAGATGAGATTGAAAGAGTTTCAGCACTTATTCATGACACCATGGGCTTACGACATTATTCTCGCTCAGATTTTATAGTATCACCTCGTCGCGGAGTTTATTTTCTTGAGGTTAATACTTTGCCAGGGATGACAAAAGAATCATTATTTCCTAAAAGTTTGGAAGCTGTCGGAGTGAAAACAAAAGATTTCATCCATCACATTATCGGGATGGCAATGGGGAAGGAATAAAATTACAAATAATTATCCCACACCTCCTATCACTATATATTAAACTATAGTGGTTATGACTGTGGGGAAACTTGATCCTTATTTTTTTTGATTATGCTAAAATTAGGGCATGATGTTTAGAGACAGAACTGAAGCTGGTCTTATGCTGGCCAATAAGCTTGCAAAATACAAAAATCAAAATCCGGTGATTTATGCCCTGCCGCGCGGGGGAGTCGTCTTGGGTGCAGAAATAGCGCGTGCGCTCGGGGCGCCGCTTGATTTGATTATCACCAGAAAAATCGGACACCAATTCAGCCCAGAATATGCTATTGGAGCAGTAGCGGAGGATGGCCACACCATTTTTAACGAAGCTGAAAAAGAGCAGGCGGATCCCAAATGGCTTGAAGAAAAAATCAAAGCTGAACAGATGGAAGCAAAAAGGCGGAGAGAAAAATATCTTCGGGGAAGGGCGCCGATTGATGCCAAAGGAAGAACAGCCATATTGGTGGATGACGGCATCGCCACCGGGCTTACTATATTTCTGGCAATCGAAGAGCTTAGGCATCAGAAGCCGGAAAAAATAATCGTGGTGGTGCCGGTCGTGCCGCTTGATACGGCGGAAAAAATAAAAAAGAAAGTTGATGAACTGGTCGCGCTTGAAATACCGGAAAATTATCTCGGCGCAGTCGGATCATATTATGAAAATTTCCCCCAAGTTGAAGATAGCGAAGTTATAAAAATTTTAAAAACTTAAAATATGAAAGATCTTAACTCTATTGCTGAAAAAATAAATCAGTTTACAAGCGAGCGTGATGATGAACTAGCGGAGTTTGATTTGATTATTGGTGTTAGCCGGGGCGGTTTGATCCCGGCGACGCTTATCGCGGCAAAATTAGATAAATTGCTCCTTGCCACTTATATTGATCGAGAAAATAATGTTTATCTCGATAAACCGGAATGGGTCAAAGACAAAAAAGTGCTTTTAGTTGATGATATTTGTCGAAGCGGCTTTACTCTTTCAAAAATCAAAAATCTTGTTGAATCAGCTCGTCCAAAGTTAATCAAAACTTACACTTTGTTTTGTTTGACGAAATCTGCTTTTCGACCGGACTTTACGACCTTAATTGAAGAAGACCTTAAATTGCCTTGGGATTAAAAAGCGCTCATTCTTTGCGGATTACGCGCACTTTCTCAATCGCACTCAAGCCGACATCGGATAAAGGGATCAGGTACCTTTAAAATACAATCCCGACAGAAATCTCGAATCTTAACCCAGTAGGTGATTTTACTAAATCAAGATTCTGTCGGGCTTCGAGTATGGCCTACAGGAACTCTTCCTAACTTTTGTTTCGTCGCCACTCTACAAAAGTTAGGACGCAGATTCGCGACAGACGCTACTGCGTCTGTGACCGCGAATCTGTTCGAGTCCTGATTTTTGTAGTGCAAAAATCACGTGGGAAGAATATTTTGGCAAAGCCTAAATATTTATCCACGCGACG
>JBCLGS010000004.1:0-25519 GCA_039740895.1 Parcubacteria group bacterium | reverse complement strand
ATTTTCATAAATTTTCTGGACTTGCGGAATATTTGGAAAAAATAAAACAGGATACTGTTCAAAAAGGATTTACTGAAACATTTTTTGGTCGTCGTAGATACTTTCCAGACATTCGTTCTAAATTACCTTTTATGAAAGCCTCAGCTGAGAGAATGGCAATCAATGCTCCGATACAAGGAACAGAGGCGGATATCATAAAGCTAGCAATGATTGAAATTGATAATTTTTTGAAAAGTAAAAATCTAGAAAATGATGTCAGGCTTTTACTTCAGGTTCATGACGAATTGGTCTACGAAGTCAAAGAAAATATCGTGGACGGTGTGGCTCCGGAAATAAAAAATATTATGGAGAATATTATTGATATCAAGAAAACTTCTGGAGTGGTGTGTACTGCTGTCGCAAATGTAGGAGACAATTGGGGTGAAATGAAAGAAATAAAATGATATATCTACTTCACGGAACAGATACACATAAGGCACGAGCCAAGCTTCATGAAATGCTTGGTATTTTGACCAAGAAAAGACCTAATTCTGAGTTGTTCAAAATCACGACGGAAAATTGGAGTGAGGGGCAATTTAACGAACTACTCTCTTCCCAAGGTTTGTTTGACCAGAAATACATAGTGGTTTTGGACGGACTTTTTGATAAAAAAGATATTAAGGATTGCGTAATGGGAAAGCTTTCGGAGATGAAAGAGGCTCCACATCCATTTTTGATTTTGGATGGCAAGATAGATGCTCCGACTTTGAAAAAAATAGAAGCTGTCGCGGAGAAAGCGCAGGAATTTACAAAAATTGGAGATGGAAAAGAGTCATATAATATTTTTTATATTACAGACGGGCTTTTGGCCAGAGATAAGAAAAAGTTGTGGATTGATTATGTGGATTTGATTTCCAAAGGTGCGGTGGCGGAAGAAGTTCACGGAATACTTTTTTGGCAGGTGAAAAATATGGTCATAGCCAGTCGAGCAGATAGCATAAAAGAAACAGGTTTGACGCCCTATCAATATAAAAATGCACTGACAGCAACAAGAAAATATAAAGAGGATGAACTATTAAAAATGTCAGGAGACTTAGTAAATATGACCCATAAAGTCCGAAGTGGTGAAGGAGAGCTTGGGGTGATGATGGAGAAGTGGGTGCTAGGTATTTAAAAATATTTTGGACTCGCGTGTCCGGTTGGGGTATCGAAACTTACAGTTTCAGTACACCTTTTCTGTTTTTTGTTTCGCTTTGCTCACAAAAAACTATCAAAGGTTTTCGATCCCAAACGTAAAGCAATAATATTGCTTTACTCCGTGGCGCACATATTAAAAAATCGCCTCAACAGCGATTTTTTACCAAGTGCGCCCGGTTGGGATCGAACCAACGACCTTGTCCTTAAAAGGGACCTGCTCTACCAACTGAGCTACGGGCGCGATTTTTGACCTACAAAAATCGTGTCCACGATAACATTTTGGCAAAGCCAAGAATGTTTCGTGGACCAAATTAAAATAAGAGTCCACTGAAATATATCAGAAAAAAACAAAATGTCCAATTATAATGGCAAATCGAAGGCGAAAAATCCTGGTCCAGTGAAAAGAAGAGAAAGCAGTATTATACTAGCAAAAAGAAAGACCATTTTTTTGTCGTATGATATTTGGTCTGACTTTTTTTCTGTGTAGTAATTGAAGGCTACAATCATAAGTCCGAATAATACAGCAACTTGGGTGTATAGTCCGAGAAAAAGAAATGCACCACAAAGAAAGTGCACGATAGCTTCCCATTTAGATGATTTTTTATATTTTTCTATACCTGACTTGATTATAAATAACGAAACTATCATACGAACCAAAAAAGGTGCAAGTAATGGACCTAGAAATAATATGTTTGGAAAAATTGAAAGTGGATTCATTAGTATATTGTAATAGTTTTTTAAATTATAATCAATGCATTGTATGAGGCCACCCACTTTTGCACCCTAACTACTTGACATGCACAATGAAAAAAGTATGATTAAATCATACAAATAATTAAATTATCATACATGACCACTCTATCAATACCTATCACAACCAAACAAGAAAAATTCATCGCTTCCCTCGTGGATAGTGGTAAAGCTGCTAATATGGCCCATGCCGTCCGCCAAGCACTTGATTTTTATCTAGAAGAAAAGCTGGTAGCTGATGTGATGGAATCTGAAATGGAAATGCGTCAAGGTAAAATACTGTACGGTGACCCCAGAAAGCTAATTGGAAAATTCTAATATGGTTACTATTGGATTCACTCCAAAATTTTTTAAGATGCTCAAAAAAGTTGAGTCAGATGTTCGAGAAGAAGCTTTTAAAAGACTAGAACTTTTTAAAAACCTAGAAAATCATAAATTGCTCGAAGTTCACAAACTGCACGGAAAATTTTTTGACAAACATGGATTTTCCGTTACTCGCAAAATACGAATCATGTTTCAATATCTAGAAAAAAACCACGTCGTAATGTTAGCCATTGGTGATCACGATATCTATAGGTAAAAAAGTAACAATGAGTGTAGTATGTTAACGAGGCTAGTCATGTGCTATAAAGTGGGTTTGATATTTGACACAAATATAGTACAATACGAAAAAATAATGAAAAAGAAAATCAAAGTTGGAATTTTTGTGGAAGGTAGATTTTTACCATCATATGATGGGGCGAATAATCGTTTTCATTATTTATCAAAATTTTTGCAGCTATCTGGAAAGGTTGATGTTGTAATTTTTCATTGCTATCGTGGTTATACAGATATTAAATTAGTTAAAGATGAACCGTTTGTAACTTATCTCATTTCCGAAGAAAATTATTATCACAATTTGGAATTGTTGGCGACTATAATTCGAAAAGAACAGATTGATATTTTACAATTCAATGATTTGGAGCCAATTTTGTATCAAGGAGTAAAATTGTCGAAAATGACAAACACAAAATTGGTTTATGAAATTCATTATAATTCCGCACAATTAGCAAAAACTCTTGGCGAGAAAGATGAAGTCATAAACAGTATTATTAAAATTCAGAGCGAAGTTGGAAAAAATATTGATTATGCAATTTGTTTAAGTTGTGATGACAAAAATGATTCAATTAATAATTTACAAATTAAAGAAAGCGAACTCGAAGTGATTCCGAGTGGCGTTAATCTAAATGAGAATAAATATTACATTCCAAATTTGAAAGATAAAACTATTGTTTTTTTAGGTAATTTATATTTTCAACCAAACGAGGATGCAGTTAGGATTTTGAAAGATAAAATATATCCCAAATTATTAAATCGGGTTTTTTCCTTTATATTGGCAGGTGATTATCCATTAAAATTAAAAGCAGAATTGAGTGATAAGAATTTTGATTTTATCGGAACAGTAAAAGATTTGAATTTACTTTTTGCAAAAGCCAGTATTTGTGTTGCACCGATTTTTGAAGGTAATGGGATCAGAATTAAGTTTTTGAATTTTATGTCTGGCGGTATTCCGATTTTAACAACGCAAATTGCAACTAATGGTTTTTCAGACAAAGATAATTTTATTATTGAAGATGATATTGATAGGTATGCTGAAAGAATAATTGATCTTTTTCAAGATGATAAGCTTATTAAGATTTCAAAGAAAGGCAGAGAATTTATTGAACAACATTATTCTTGGCAAAAAATTGCTGATCAAGTTATTAAAGTTTATGAAAAAGTTTTAAGTAAAAGCACTAAAAACAAGACAGGTGGTATAGAAATTTTAGAAAAACCGTCTTGGTTGAATGAGTTGATTAGTAAGGGTAGATATAAAGTGATTCAAAAAATACCTCAAAATTTTTCTTTTTCAAAAGTATCAAACGGTAAGATTGAAAGCTTTACATTAAAAAATATTATTGCAATTGAGGGAATGCCTGGTGCTGGTAAAACAACTTTTGTGAATAATTTGCAAGCTGAAAAGGTAAAAGTTGTAACAGAGTTGTATGTAAGGATTCCTAAAAATACTAAAAGTAATTTTGAAATTCAGAAACTATATCTATTGTCTGAAAAAGACAAGTATAAAAAAACCATCAGTTTTTTTAAAAAAAATGAGAAGATAATTTTGGACCGAAGTTTTATCTCTACTTTGGCGTATTCTTATGCTGATTGCAAAACAAAGAACAAGATGACTGATTATGAGAAAATACTAAAATTGATGGAAAATATTAAGCACGAAATCTTATGGCCGACTAAAATTATTGTTTTAGATTGCTCGATTGAAGAAAGTACCAAAAGACGAAAAAGATTTCAAAACATTGTTGAATATAAAAACTGGTTTGATAAAAAGTTTTTACTAAACTTTAATGATTTCTATCATAATGAACTGCCAAAAATCGTAAAAGTTAAACTTGTTTTTGTAGATACTAATAATAAAACGATTTCAGAAGTTAATAAGGTGATAAAAGAAATCTTATGAATAAATTATCTGTAATTATTTGCACATATAGACACCTGAACAGAGTTTTAGGATTGAAAAAGACAATTCTATCTTTGTCAAAAAAAGAAAATGATGATTTTTTGCTAGAAATAATCATTGTAGATAATGGTGGTTCTCTTTCTAAAAGTGAAAAGAACGAGTTATTAGTAATAAATTCAAAGATTGACTTTATTATTGAAAATGAAATTGGTTTGAGTGTTGCCAGAAACACAGGCGTAAGAAATAGTAATAGTAACATTATTGCTTTTACAGACGACGATGTTTGGGTTTCAGAAACTTGGGCAGAAAATATTTTGGAAGTCTATGAGAATAGTAGTGTTTGGTGTGCTGGTGGAAAAGTTAATATAACAAATATAGAAATTATTAAAGATAAAAAGTGGTTAACAAATTATTTTTTACGTTTTTTGTTTCCAACGGAATTTCCAGAACATACCAGACAAATTATCGCTCCATATTTTTTAGTTGGTGCAAATATGTCGTTTAGAAAAGATGTTTTTGAAAAATATGGACTGTTTGATAAAAAACTTGGCAGAATTGCCAAGAAACTTCTATCTTGTGAGGATACAGAATTTATAGGGAGATTACCTAAAGAAAATATTTTCTTTATAAAAGATGTAGTGGTTTACGGAGATATTGATGAAAAACGATTGAACAGAAAATATATGTTAAAACGATTATATTGGCAGGGATATTCAGATTTTATTTTTATACAAAAGGTTGGTATGGATAGGTTTTTTGATAAGCATGAAGTCAAATTTGGGTGGAACTTTCTAAAGTTCGCTTTTTTAAAGCTATTTCAGTTTAAGTTTTTTGAATTTGTTTGCATAATCGCAAGATGTGTTGGTTTTTATACTTCCAAAAAGAAAAACGAGAGCAGATAAGACCTGCTCTCATTCTATTCTGGTAAGGATTTGGGAAAAGGCGTTTTGTGGATTATCTAATGAGTTATCAATCATTGTCCCAGGTAGAACTCTCTTAAATTCCTCCAAACATCTTCTTTCCGACTCCTGTCTTATAAAATCTTTGCTATAATCGTTGGAAGGGTCTCTTTTGGAGATTCGTTCCAACCTGATCCGATCTTCGCAAAAAATCAAAAAACAGAGGTCGGGCATAAGAATATTTAGTTGAGGAAAGCAAGAAAGGTTTAAGCCGAGTGTTTTGTGATAGCAAAAGGTCGACCAAATATATTTATCACAAATGACAGGTTTCTTTTTCAGTAATTCGCCAACTTCTGAAGATACTTGCAAGTTGAGTGACAAATAAAAGTAATACCTTGCTTCAATTGATAAACTTCTATCTGCCACTGGGCGCATTTCGCGAAAACTTGTAGGAGTATTATAATAAACGCCATCAAGTTTTTCTGCAAGCATTTTTGCAAGTATAGTTTTACCACTCCCCATAATTCCTTCCAGAACAATGAATTTGTTCTGTGTATGCATAAGAACCTCCTTTTATAACTATATCACTCTATGCATGAAAGTCAAATTTTAGAGAACTGATTTCAATTCCTCGGTTAGTTTCCATAAATGATCTTTTGCCGAAGAATCTTCACAAGAATTCAAGAAATTTTGAATTTGGACAATATATTTGTCGTTATTCACGAATTTTGGATACAAATGCTGTTCATTCTTTTTATAAATTTCAATAAAGTTGCCCATATGTGAAGTGAAGTCAGCAATTTTTATCAGTTTTGCCCCATTAGATATTTTTCTGATATGTTCGTAATATTCCGTCATTAAATCTTGTTTTGTCATTTCTATCCTCGTCGGGTCTTTCCAGTTTTTTGGGTGTGATACTTCTAAAACCAAATTTAAAACATCTCGTCCAAATTTTTCAGATACTTCTTCGTCTGTAGTATTAGTATCCTCCAAAACATCGTGTAAAAGTCCAGCAATCAAAATATTTTCGTCTTCTATTTTAAAATCTTCTTTCAAAAAATTATAAACCTCTAAAAAATGATTTTGGACATTAACTTCTGAGAATTTTTTGGTAGCAAATTCTATAGCTTGTTCAATTTTATTCATATCTATATGAATAACATTTTTCAAAACATTTTTCAACATAATACCTCGCACCTCTGTGGATATCACTCTGTATAGAGATGAACCACAATGGTATAGATATAAGTATGTCAAGAGAACTTTCTCGAGAGGAAATGGGGGTCAGCCACCACTAGTGTCGAGTACCTTTTTTATGTCCCCATCTTCTTTTGGCTGTTGATTGTATTTTCATATTACATCCATTTGATTAGTGAGGGCAGTATGTTAACGAGGCTAGTCATGTGCTATATTCTAGGAATGAAAAAGGAAGTGAAAAAAGAAATAAAAAATACAATTTGTGTGCTTCTTCATAATATTCGCAGTACTCACAATGTGGGTTCTATTTTCCGCACAAGTGACGCTCTCGGTGTAAATAAAATTTATTTGTCTGGCTACACTCCAACCCCGTTAGACAGATTTGATAGACCAAGAAAAGATGTGGCAAAAGTAGCACTTGGTGCAGAAAAAACAATAGAATGGGAATATCTAAAAGACCCTAAGCAAATAATTCAGAAATTAAAAAAAGATGGCTTTCAAATAATTGGACTAGAACAATCAGAAAAATCTGTAGATTATAAAAAAGTTACTGTTCGACAGAGCTCACAGCAGGAAGTAAAAATTTTATTTGTGGTAGGGAATGAAGTAGATGGTATGGAGTCAGATATTATCAATATGTGTGATGTTGTAGCAGAAATACCGATGATGGGGGAGAAGGAGTCTCTAAATGTTTCCGTAGCTTTTGGTGTCGGTCTTTTTAGAATTCTTAATATTTAATTGTATCTACAATTTTACCAAGAGAATCATACAAGACGACAGTCTCTCTTCTATCTTTCCATATTCTATCACTTCGTTTTAGGTATACCCTCCACTCGTACAAATAAAAATCTTTGTCATTTTTGTGAATGTTGACGCAAGACTTGTAATTTATTTTTTCGTTGAAAAAATTCTGGCACTCAGTACTCAATCCAAGAGGGAATTGACCTGTCTGAATTCTGCATGAGGGGAATGATTCTATATAATCAAAACATGCGTCATTAACGACTGTTTTTGGTATTGAAGAAAGATTTTCATCTCGGGGAGCAGGACAGGTAGTGGAAATGTATGGTGTAAAATTTTGAAACTGTGACATATAGCCAGAGCATTTGTTCAGTTTGAAACTGTATCCATTTGGGGAGATTCCCGTAGATAAATAAACAGTGTCGCCTCCTGTAAGAATAATAGGGTCTTCTGAATTGATTGAACCATAAAATATGAGATATGTTCCTTTTGGAATTGTTACACTATTGCCAGAGCTCAAGCTCTTTAAAACCCAGCCAGTAATAGGAATTGTTGTTGTAGCACTATTATCCATATGTAGAGTGACATACTCACCACTAGAATTTTGAGATCTATTTATAAATTGTATTTTAATTATCCCAAAATATTTAGACTGACTTTTTTGCTCTTCTGTAAGCTGTATCTGCTTTTTTAATTTATCAATTTGAGTTTGAGTAGTTTGAATATCTCTTGCAACATTTGCTTGTTTTTGTTCCTGTGTCTGTGGCGCTTGTTGTACCGAGAAAAAACCAAGACTTTTTGAATTTTTAGCACCACCAAAAGCAGCGACGGCTATAACTGCTAGAATTATTATGATACCGAGCATGTTGTCTGACATGGGAGTTAGTTGAAAGTTTAAAAGTTATAAAGTTAATATTTTTTTACTCTTCTATTTTATCACATAATGATTTTTGATGTGTATCGCAGAAGTGTGCACTTCGTCCACCAATGACTTTTCGAACTATTGTGCCGGTGCACCCTTTTTTCAAACATTTTTGTTTAGCTTTTTTGTAGGCCTTATGAGCATTTTGAAAATCTCCTTTTTCGCCAAATAAGTTTCTGTAGTCCGACATAGAGTCTCCGCCCATCTTAATAGATTTATTTAGTATTTTTACTGTGGCATCTAAAATACTTTTTGTTTGTTTAATAGAAAGAGAGGAAACTTTTGTTTCCGGGTGAATTCCAGTTGCCCACAATATTTCGTCGGAATATATGTTGCCGATACCAGCCACCACAGTCTGGTCCATAAGAACGGTTTTTATTTTGCCATTTTGTTTTTTACTTAGTTGCTCGGCAAACTTTGAAATAGATAATTTTTCCAAGGGTTCTGGTCCGAGCAGGGAAATGTCACTTAGCTCGTTTTTCTTGTCGGTTTCAAAAAGTATTACTTTTGCAAATTTTCTCATATCAGAGAAGGCCAAATGTTTTCCATTTGAGAGAGTGAAAATAAGGTGGACAAACTGGTTGAATGAATCAGATAGCAGTTTTTCCTGACTTTTCCATTTTTTGCCGTCCCAGTTATATTTTCCGTACAGAAGATGCCCAGTCATTTTCATGTGGATTAAAATAGTTTTTCCACCCGTGAGGTGAATTAAAATATTTTTTCCTCGTCGTTCTGCATTTTTTACTTTTTCTCCCACAGTTTCTTTTTTGAAAAATTCAAAATACTTCTTATTTTTTATATTATCAACTCTTTTACTTTTTGTGCGCAAAAAATAATCAGACCAGATGTCTTTTATAATGAGGTTGGGCAGTGTTTGATTTAGTCCTTTGACTGTAGTAGTAACTTCTGGTAATTCTGGCATATAAGATAAATATACGAATATACGAATAATACTAATCTACGAATGGATACGAATGATACGAATTGGTTTTATTTTAAATTTTTCAAGGCAGATTTAATTTTTTCACTAGGAGTTTCTCCAACAACTTTCTTTAGTGCTTCTCGTGCTTCGCGTTCACCATAACCAAGAGACTTCAAAGCTTCCAAGACGAGAACATCTCCTCCAGATTCAAAACCAGCACCATCTCCAATCATATATTCAATCTTATCTTTCAATTCCATTACAATTTTTTCTGCATTTTTCTTTCCAATTCCGGAAACTTTGGTCAGGTGGGAAATATCGCCTGTAGCAATAGCATGGCGGAGGTTGGGTAAGGTGGCGATAGAGAGTATTCCCAAAGCTGATTTTGGCCCTATGCCAGAGACAGTAATAAGAAGCTCAAAAAAATGAAGTTCCTCTTTTGTAATGAAGCCATACAAATCCAAAGCATTTTCTCGAACAGCAAGGTATGTCCAGAATTCAACTTTTTTGTTCAACTCCTTGTCCAAAACGGCTGTATTTGTATACACCTTATACCCGACGCCAGAAACATCTAAAATTACGGAGCGAAGATTTTGGTCAATAATATTTCCCTTAAGATGTCCAATCATTAACGCATTATACTCCGGATTGCTTTTTTTGGGAATATAATGTACATTAGTTCAATATGCCTATAACAACATCAGCTAAAAAAGCGCTAAGAGGCTCGCAAAAGAAGCGAGGTTTTAATATTAAAAAGAAAGAACTTTTGGGTAAAGCTGTTAAGCAGGTTAAAAAACTTGTTGCAGAAAAAAAATACAAGGAGGCTGAGAATATGATGTCTCAGGTTCAGAAGATTTTTGATAAGTCAGTCAAGACAGGACTTATAAAGAAAAATACAGCAAGTCGAAAGAAGTCAAGAATATCAGCAATGATAAAGAAAGCTAAATAAGGGAGTGAGTAAAATTACCTCATCTGCGTTGTTGAAGTTCAATTTTACTCATTCACCTTACATTAGTAAGGCTCACTCGTAAAATCTTCTTCGCCTAGCATCTGAGGCAATTTAACTCACTCCCAGAAATCACTCGCAAGAGTGGTTTTTGTTATGTTTTTATGTTAATTTTGTTGTACTGATCTCGTCGTTCAATGGATAAGACACTCCCCTGCGAAGGGAGAAATCTCGGTTCGACTCCGAGCGAGGTCACAAGTACGAAAAAATCTGGACTGCTCCAGATTTTTTCGTACTTGTGACAGACGGAAGCATGTTTTTTCAGCAGAAAAAACAGCTGAGTCCGGGTCGGGAAAATTCACGAGCGACGGCAAGTGAATTATTCCTGACCACTAAGTACAAGGTTAAAATCCTAGATAAAATAAAACTTTTTCCAAAAATGGTTCGCTATGCTCAGTTTCCATAAGGTGTTCTGAAAGTAATTCTCGTACATCCTCTGGGTCTGCGTTGTTTAGCATTACTATTGTATAAAGAGAAACTTTCTTTTTTGATTTGAAGAAAACTCTTGGGTGAGCATCTCGTGTTTCAACCCAAAATGATTCAAGGTCTGAAAATGGATAAAAAATTTCTTTAATTTTTACTCCTTTATCATTTATTTCCACAGATACCATTTCAGGTTTTCTTGTGGCATATAAAGAAAGGGTGACAGCAGAGACGATAATAAGCAATCCAAAAATGGCATTTTGTAAGATTATAGCAATAATAGCTATTGATATGGTGACAATTCCTACAATCCAATACCAATCAATTGATTTTTCTTTATGCAAATATTCAGGTGCATGCCACTCTATTTTTTCCATGCATATATAATACCATAAGAAAATAAAAAAACTCCACAAAATTAGAAATCATATTTTTTATTACTTGAAAATATGTTTTAAATATGCCATTATCTTAAACATCGGAGGAGTCGCATAGTTGGTCTAGTGCGCTCGTCTTGAAAACGAGTACGCCGCAAGGTGTCGAGAGTTCGAATCTCTCCTCCTCCGCCAATGAAATATCTTGGAATTGATTTTGGTTCAAAGAGGGTGGGGCTAGCTGTTTCGGATGAGGCGGGGGATTTTGTCTATCCGTTGATTGTTGTTGAAAAGACAGATGACTTGGTTTTGAAAATATCTGAAATATGTAAAGAAAAAAATATTGGTGAAATTGTAATTGGCGAATCCAAAAACTTTGAAATGCAAGAGAACGAGATTATGAAAGAGGTCACTCCTTTTGTTGAAAAACTTAAATCAGAATTAAATTTGCCGGTACATTTACACCCCGAGTTTCTATCATCCATGGAAGCAGAGCGTCTGCAAGGCAAGAATGACATGTTGGATGCATCTGCCGCAGCCATTATATTAAAAAGTTATTTAGACACAAACCATGGAAAATAAAACAACAATATCAATTGATGATTTTAGTAAATTAGAAATAAAAATAGGACAAATTTTAAGTGCCGAAAAAATCGACGGTTCGGACAAACTTCTGAAATTATCAGTTGATTTCAGTGAAGAAAAACCACGCCAGATTTTATCTGGAATTTCTAAATATTTTGAGAACGCAGAAATTCTTATCGGGAAAAAATGTGCATTTGCCACAAACTTGGAGCCAAGAATGATTATGGGAATGGAAAGTCAGGGAATGATACTTGCTGTTAGTGGAAAAAATGGCGAACAAAACTTTTTCTCTCTTATGGAAACATCGCCGGATGTTTTGCCTGGAAGTGCTGTGAAATAAGGTAATACCCACTAACCCTTCTATTTGAGTGTTCACATAATGTCATTATTATGTTAGTCTATTTTTACTGCTCTCGTAGTTCAATGGATAGAACTGCGGACTTCTAAGCCGTCAATCGAGGTTCGATTCCTCGCGGGGGCACATCATTCAAAAAGATATCCTGCCGATAATTTACTCGTGGAAGTATAAATGGGGTCAGTGAACCGTACCCCATAAAGTAGACACTATCAATAAAGAACAATTACAAGAAGGATTTCGTATTCTCAATTCCAAGTATAAAAAATCACTCCAATATCGGAGCGGTGCAGAAGTCGAGGAGGAGTATGAAAAGTGTGATATGATGAGGTCATTAATAGCAACATTATTTGCACTTCATTAGAGAATCTCGCGGGTGTATAATTTCAAAAAATAACATTATGAATGAAAATAATTTTGTTCCCACTAAACCAGTCCCAGAAAAGACATCTTGGATGAAGATAGGTATTTTAGTCGGTCTTTTTATTTTTTCAGTAGTCGCTATTGTAATTTATTTAGTCTATGCATATTCTGCTTCTATATCACAAAATATTAATATCTTGCCAATGTATGGTGGTTATGAAAAAAATACACTGCAACTAAAAGCTGATAAAGATTTTGTAACCAAATTCACAGAGTCTATGGACAATAAAACTGCATCAGCAGGGATTGTAAATGGCGCTTGGCAGTTTTTCAATCAAGGTGATTACGATACTGCAATGAAACGCTTCAACCAAGCATGGCTTCTGGATTCAAATAATTGGGATGTCTATAAAGGATATATTTCAGTATACGCTCAAAAAAAGTCTTTAAAAGATTTACATGATTATACTGAAAAGCTAATAAATCAAAATCCAACAAACGCCACACTTCACTGTTTTTCTGGTGCTATTAATAACAATCAAGGATTAGAAACTGAAACAGATTCGAAACAATACTGGGATATGGCAGAGACGGAATTTCAAAAAGGATTAAAATTGGATAACAACAATCCTTTCTGCCAATTAAATTATGCTTCGGTGCTATATCATAATGGAAAATATCAAGATGCGTGGAATCATTTGGTTGAAAATTCAATTCTACCGAATAGTCGTTATGATACTCAATTAACTCTAAGTATCTACCCAAATATTCCAAGCATATCTTCATTAGACGAATACAAGTTAATTAGTGGAGCATATAAAAATGCAGATAAAAATGATGAGGCTTTTATACTTGTTCAAAAAGCGGTGACTTTATACCCAAACAACGCTGAATTAAACTGCGATCTCGGTTCATTATATGCACTTAAGTGGTATGCCGTTCGGCAGACTGACCCATCAAATGATTTGTTAAAACAATCTGAAAAATATTTACAGAGAGGTATACAATTAGACCTGCAATCAAAATTTTGTCATGCCAATTATGCATTCATGCTTTATTTCGATAATACTAGTAGCTTAGACGAAATATGGTTAGAAGTAGAAAAAGCCAAAAGTCTAGGTTGGATTTTTGACCAACAGTTTTTGACCGATATTCAGCCAGTCTTTCCTGAACCAAAGGAATAATTATTTTAGATTGTTATTAGTTATTATTACTGGGTTCTGCATATAAATTGGTTTTGGACTCACGTGTTTTGTCTAAAGACAAAACATCGTTCCGCCCTCGCACTAGTACGAAAAAATCTCCCGCAGGGGGAGATTTTTTGGCTTGGTGGGCGATGAAGGATTCGAACCCTCGGCATCGTCAGTGTAAATGACGCGCTCTAACCAACTGAGCTAATCGCCCATAGAGTATTTATACACTAAGAGGGAATTAATTTCAAGTTGTGGATAAGCGTACTAGCAACATGTATATCAGAAATGATATACTCTACTTATGAAAACAGTTGAAAAAGAAAAAGCTCGTGCTTTGCGTAAGCAAGGAAAATCTATTAATGAAATAGTAAAAGAAGCTGGTTTGTCTAAAGCTAGTGTTAGTGAGTGGGTCCGAGATATTATCTTGACTGAAAAACAAAAAAATAGATTGACAGAAAAAGGTAGAAATTTAGATTCAGTTGAAAGAAGGAGACTAAGTAGATTATTTAACGAAAATAAAAGAAGACAGATTATTGTTGATAAAGCGAAGGAAGACATTTTAAAGATTAGTAAAAATGATTTGAAAATAATAGGGTGTATGTTATATCTAGGGGAAGGAGCTAAGACAAGTAGGGGAAGTGCTAAACTAGCAAATAGTGATCCAGACATCATTAAAATAACAATGAGATTTTTTAGGGAGATTTGTAATGTTCCTGAAAGTAAATTTCGTGTTCATATACATACATTCGATAACGCCGATGTAAATGAGACTGAAAAATATTGGTCAAAAATCACCGGAATTCCAAGAACACAGTTTTATAAAACTTACATAAAACAAAGTATAGCTAGTTTAAAAAAGAGAAAAACTCTTCCGCATGGAACCTGTGACGTTTGTGTCAATAATACTGAGCTTTTCCTGACTATTATGGGTTGGATTGAAAAAATAAAAGAACTTATAATTAAAGAAACCCCCTAGAAAAAAATTCAATAATAATGTATCATTTTATAAATGAGTTCAGAAACCAAAATACCTAATTGTGTCGGCATTATAATGGACGGAAATAGAAGGTGGGCAAAAGCCAAAGGATTGCCGACATTTATGGGGCATAACAAGGGCTACGAGACGCTGAAGGATTTTCTGAAGATTGCCAAAAATAGAGGAGTGAAGCATGTCATTGCTTTCGCTTTTTCATTAGAAAATTGGAACCGCTCTAAAGAAGAAGTTTCTTTTTTGCTTGGTCTAATAAGCAGAATTTTTAGAGAAGAAAGAAATAAATTTATTGAAGAAAAAACAAGAATATATTTTGCAGGAGATATTTCTAAGTTTCCAAAAGACATGCAGATTGATATGAAAAAGCTGGAAGATGATACGAAACAATTTGATGAGATGTCTCTGACTCTCTGTGTTTCTTATGGAGGAAGGGAAGAGATTGTAACAGCAACGAACAAGTGTATTGCCGAGGGGATTACAAATATAACTGACAAGGATATTTCAGAGCATTTATACACCGCAAATATTCCAGACCCAGATGTCATTATTAGAACATCAGGAGAAATGCGTTTGTCTGGATTTCTATTATGGCAAGCTACTTATAGCGAACTTTTTTTTACAAATACATTGTGGCCAGATTTTGAAGAAGAAGAATTTGATAAAATTTTAGCTGAATACTCAAATAGGGAACGAAGATTAGGCAAATAAATATGGAACTGACTATTTTATATGAAGACAAGGATATTGTGGCCGTGGACAAGCCTGCTGGTTTGATTGTTCACAGCGACGGCCGTTCGACTTTACTCACGGCAGGGAAAACTCAGGAGCCTTCGCTTGTAGATTGGGTCGCGAAAAAATATCCAGATTCATTTGATGTGGGTGAGCCAGCCAGAACTTCTGATGGTAAAATAGTCCCACGACCGGGGATTGTTCACCGACTAGACCGCGAGACATCTGGGGTGATGCTTGTAGCAAAAACAAAAAAAGGATTTGATTGCTTGAAAAAACAATTTCAAGACCGAGAGATTATAAAGGAATATCATACTTTTGTTTATGGCCAGATACCAGCGCAAATTAAAGGAGTTGCATATTCTGTAGAGAACAAGGAAAGGGGAATCATAGACAGACCAATAGGACGAAGTAGTAAGGATTTCCGAATGAGGTCGGCCCAAAGAGGAGCGAGGGGTGAGATGAGAGAAGCAGTGACAGAATTTGAAATTAAGGAAAAAACCAAAGATTACTCATTTGTTGCCGTTTTTCCTAAAACAGGCAGAACACACCAGATTCGCGTACACTTCAAGGCCATAAATTATCCTCTAGTTTGTGATTCTTTATACGCCCCAAAGAGAGAAAATACCCTTGGCTTTAGTCGTTTAGCTTTACATTCCTACAGAATCACTTTTGCGGACGTAAAGGGCAAAATTCAGATAGTAACAGCCCCATATCCAGAAGATTTTGTCAGAGCTTTACTATTATTGGAATCATAATTTGCAAAGTCGGGTCTATTATGCTAGATTACTAAGCATTATGACGCCACCAAAACCAAAAGAAATAATCGAAAAAGTCGTTTTTGCGCCAGTTAATATCGAGGATAGAAAGAAAATGGATATTCGCGCAGGAGACACTATTCGCGTATGGCAGAAAATCCAGGAAAAAGGCAAAACACGACTTCAAGCTTTTGAAGGTCTGGTCATTGCCGTAAAGCATGGAAAGGAAGCAGGCGCTACTTTCACTGTACGACGAGTGGCATCGGGCGTGGGTGTTGAAAAAATCTTCCCATTATACTCACCAATGATTGACTCTGTTGAAACACTAAAGAGGTCAAAAGTACGACGAGCAAAGCTTTACCACATCCGAGACAAGGCTGCCAAGGAAATTCGCCGACAAATGAGAAACATCCGAGCTTTACCTAACAATACTCCAAGCGCAGATGATCCAGAGGAAGTAACAGAAGTCCCAGCAGAAGAAGTTAAAGAATAAAAACATCCCATTTGGGATGTTTTTATTCTTTAGAATTAGTAGACAATATTAAGTGAAGGTAGAGAATATCTACGAATTCAATTTAAAAATAGGATATTTTATGACTTTCTCTTATCAATAGGGTTAACCTCAAAAAAATCACTCACAATTGGAAAATTATCCATACCAGAAAAATATTTTTTTGATTTTTTGAGAGGATGCTTTGATGGAGACGGATGTAGTTATAGCTATTGGGATCCGCGATGGAGGTCAAGTTTTATGTTTTATGTAACTTTTGCTTCTGGGAGTAAGGATTTTATAAATTGGCTAAGAGAGGAAATTAAAAAACATACCAAAAAAATTGGGCACATTGCGGTGACAAAAAGAAAGAACCCATATTACCAATTAAAATATGCAAAAAAAGAGTCACTAGAAATTATTAAAAAAATGTACTATAGTTCCAATGTCGTTTGTTTATCTAGAAAGCGTAATAAAATTAGGGAAACATTAATGATAGAGAAAAAACAGCAAAAAACATACATTGAATAAATCAATGTCCATGTGGAGAAATTGGCAAACTCGCTACCTTGAGGTGGTAGTGCCGAAAGGCTTGGGGGTTCAAGTCCCCCCGTGGACACTAGAACAGAACTTAACGGCTTTTTCAAAGCCAAATGTGAGTCTCACATTTATGCTAACCGTCTATTTGCATTTAAACATTTTATCAAGTAGCCTATGCTACAGGAGGCGGATATGCCTGGTACACGTTGGACAAAACAAGAGCAGAGAACACTTCGCGCTCAAATCAAGAAAGGTAAAAGAGCTGATAGAATAGAGGTCGTTGGTCGTACACAGGGAGGAATTCATTACCAAATTTACAGACTTGGTATCTATTTTGTTTTATGGAAAAGCAGTGAAATAGAGACACTGCAAAAATCCATCATGGAAGGTTTGTGTCCAAAAGAAATAAACATACCCGGTCGTACAGAAATCTCGATTAGGAACAAAGCTATTAGAACTGGTTTATGGAAAACAAAGACGAGAAAAATAAAACCATGGACAATGAAAGAAGTTGCTTTTCTTAAACACCTTGTGTATCTGGGGTATTCATCAAACAGAGTAGTCTCAAATGGACATTTCCCAGATCGTACAAAAGACTCTATTGCCCAGCAAATGCGGCGGCAGAAGAAAAAGAAACCTAAAAAGGCAGAGTGAATCTGCCTTTTTTATTTATCCAAAAAGTTATATGATGAAGTAATTATGTTATATACAAGAAAAGGTGACAACGGCACCACTTACACATTTAATTGCGATCAAAGAATTTCAAAAAGTTCTGCAATAGCTGAGGCACTTGGAACTGTGGATGAAATAAATTCTTTTCTTGGTTTGTGCAAAGTGAAATCTGAAAATTACACAGGGTTACCCTATGTAGTTGGGAAGGTTAAATTTTCGAAAATTGTTCATGATATACAGGAAACACTTTTTATTATTCAGGCAGAATTAGCTGGAACAAAAATGACTACTTCTAAATCAAAAGTGAAAGGTTTGGAAAAATTAGTTGATGCAATAGAAAAGATTCTGCCACCAATTAAAACTTTTTTCATTTCTGGAGGAACAGAACTAGGAGCTACATTTGATATTGCCCGCACAATATCTCGCACGGCTGAGAGGAGAGTCGTCGCAGTTCACGAGGTGGGATTGATCAAAATCGGTCCGAACACTTTGGCCTACCTAAACCGTCTTTCCAGTATTTTGTATGCAATGGCTAGACTAAGTAACCATTTATCTGGTATTGTAGAAGAGCCTCCAAAATATAAGTAGATGGGGGCCAAAATGGTGGTTATGGTGTAGCGGTAGCACAGAAGCTTGTGGAGCTTTTAGTTCGGGTTCAACTCCCGATAATCACCCTAGAAAATGTAGTAGACTCATTGTATGGAAAATATATACATTACAGAAAAATCCAAAGATTATGAACTGCTTGATAGTGGTGACGGAAGAAAGCTTGAAAGATATGGGGAAGTCACTATTTCTCGTCCAGACCCACAGGCTTTGTGGCAGAAATCGCTTGGCGAGACAGAATGGAAAAAAGCCAATGCTTCCTTTGAACAAGACGGCTTAAAAGTAAAATGGAAAATTTTAAATGAGGTTCCAAAAGACTGGAAAGTCACTTTTGATAAATTGGTTTTCAATTTACAACTACTACCATCAAAACACATTGGGGTTTTTCCAGAGCAGTCTTACCACTGGAAATGGTTGGAAGAAAAAATTAAATTGCGATACGAATATACGAATCATGCGAATAATACGAATAATACGAATAAAAATGCGAAGATTAATGTCTTAAACCTATTTGGCTATACTGGCGGTTCTTCGCTTGCCTGTGCTATTGCTGGCGCAGAAGTTTGCCATGTGGACGCTTCAGAATTTGCTGTGGATTTAGCAATGAAAAATCGTGATTCATCGGGACTGAAAGATGCACCGATAAGATTTATTATTGACGATGTCAGAAAATTTGTTGAAAGAGAAATAAAGAGGGGAAAGAAGTACGATGTCATTATTATGGACCCCCCAGTTTATGGAAAAGGAGTTAAAAAGGAAGTTTGGAAAATAGAAGAAGATTTGGTCCCACTCCTATCTCGTGTTAAAGAAATTATTTCCGATAGTCCAATAGCTATTATTTTGAACGGTTATTCTTCTAGGTATTCACACATTACATACAAACAAATGTTGGAAAACATCACCTCTACTCTGGGCGGCAGTCTTTCTTCTGGAGAATTAGCAATAAAACAATCTCAATCGGAAAGATTATTGCGTTGCGGAATTTTTGCCAGATGGAAAAAATGATATAATGTTTCTATGAACTCACTTGATATCACAGTTCAAACATTTTTAATAAGTGCACGAACTCCAATGGTTACAGATTTTATGTATATTGTCAGTACACTTTTTGATTTCTCTGCTCAGTTTATTTTGATAGCTTTATGTGTAGCAGGATTAATTTTTTTAGTTCGAGGAAAAAAATACACTCTTCTTTTTTCACTAAGTTTGATTATCGGAGGGGCTTTAATATATCTACTGAAAATATTTTTTGATGTTAGTCGCCCTTTAAATTTTGTGGTTTCAGCATTTGGCCAGAGTTTTCCAAGTGGACATGCCACAACGGCAACAATATTTTTTGGAATGCTCGTGTATATTTTTGATGATTGTCTAAGTAGGATTTGGCGAAATATTTTGAATATATTTTGTCTACTTTCTGTAATACTTGTCTCTTTCAGTCGTCTATATCTAGGAGCACACTGGCTTTCGGACATTTCAGGAGGGATTTTGCTAGGTTTTGTGGTCACTTATTTGTCTATAAAAGTGTTCAACACTATGGTAAAATAGCGGGGTAGTCAGTTTTCAACAAAAAACTTATTAATTAACTTAAAAAATATGGATCAATTTATCGATGAAAAACAAAAAAAGTATATATTTAATTCGGTAATCGGTGTGCTCGTAGTCCTAGCTATTTTTCTAGGTGTCAAAGTAATTAGCTCAGTAAAAGAATATTCATATATCGGACGAGGAACTTATGCAGCCAATGTCATCACAGTCAGTGGTAAAGGTGAAGTACTATCTATTCCAGATGTCGCCACATTTTCATTTTCTGTTGTAGAAACAGGAAAGACTGTGAAAGAAGCTCAGGACAAAGCAAGTACTAAAATGAATAGTGTCTTGGATACAATAAAAGCATCAGGTGTCGCAGAAAAAGATATAAAAACGACATCATATAGCTCATATCCAAAATACGAATACAACAACTACCCAACAGGAAAGAATGTCCTTATTGGATATGAGGTTAGTCAGAGTATTACAGTTAAGATTAGAAAAACAGACAATGCAGGAACTCTTCTTGCAAAAGTTGGTAGTATGAATGTATCAAATATCTCAGGACTTGATTTCATTGTAGATGATGCCGACAAAGTTCAGGCAGAAGCCAGAGACAAAGCAATCGCTGATGCAAAAGATAAAGCAGGCGTATTAGCAAAAGCTCTTGGTGTCAAATTGACTAAAATTGTTAATTTCTATGAGTCAGGAAATCAACCAATCTATTACGCGATGGATTCCGTGTCATCAAAAGGAATGGGAGGGAATGTTGATCCTACACCAGAAATTCCAGTCGGAGAAAATAAAATTGTTTCAAATGTGACTATTACCTACGAAGTAGGTCAATAACTGCATTTGGCGTACTCTTTTATTAGTGTTATTATGCAATAATGAATACAGAACATAACGAACAACTCATTCATATAGGAGCTGGTACTATAATAAAAACAATAGTCATATTGCTTTTATTTGCAACACTGTTTTTCCTTAAAGATTTAGTTTTGGTGATGCTTATGTCTGTTGTCATTGCTTCTTCTATGGAGCCGGGAACACAATGGTTTGTCAGAAGAAAAGTTCCGCGCCTTTTGGCAATAATAGCTATATACCTATTCCTAATTGTATTTTTTATTGGAGTAATATATTTTCTTCTACTACCTCTACTTGGAGAATCAAGTGATTTTCTGAAAAATTTTCCTCTATATTTCAATTCCGATATAGTATCAAATACTATCTCAAACAATGATTTTCTATCATCACAACCTCTAATACAAGGATTGAAAAACAGTCTCAATCTTGACCAGGCCATCACACAAATAAACGGAGTTATTTCTAGTATATCTTCTGGAGCTTTTAGCACAGTCAGTACTATATTCGGAGGAATAATGAGTTTTTTGCTTATGGTTGTTATGTCCTTTTACTTGGCTGTAGAAGAAGATGGAGTGGGAAAGTTTTTGAAAATGATTACTCCTCTGAAGCATGAAAAGTATGTAATCAACTTGTGGAAAAGGTCCCAGAGAAAAATTGGTCTTTGGATGCAGGGGCAATTAATTCTGGCGGTAATTGTAGGTATGTTGGTTTACCTAGGACTGACTCTTCTAGGAATTCCAAACGCCTTACTCTTGGCATTTTTGGCTGCCTCTTTTGAAATTATTCCACTTTTTGGTCCAATCCTAGCTTCTATTCCCGCAATCGCAATATCATTTGTCAGTGGAGGATTTACATCGGCTGCTCTAGTTGGTGGACTATATATTATTGTTCACCAATTTGAGAATCAGCTTATTTATCCACTTGTTGTAAAAAAGGTGGTAGGAGTTTCTCCAATAGTTTCTATTTTGGCTCTCGTTGCTGGTTGGCAGCTTGCCGGTTTTTTTGGGCTGATTTTGGCAGTACCTATTGCTGCTGTGATGATTGAATTTTTTGATGATTTAGAGAGAGACAAAATTGAAACGATGGAAAGAAATTTGAATGCTCAGAAATAACAATACGAACTATCACGAAGTCGCGCTAAAATGACGGTTGCACGACATGATTTCGCAAAATCAGAAATTTACGAATGAAAAAATTTTACATTACAACACCCATATATTATCCTAATGCAAATTTACACATGGGGCATGCATATACAACAACAGTATGTGATATTTTAGCTCGTTCACACAAACTTCAAGGGGATGATGTTTATTTTTTAACAGGTTCTGATGATAATACAGGGAAAATAATAAAGACAGCAGAAGAAAATGGTCAAGATGTCCAACAATATTTAAAGGAAATATCAGGTAGATTTAAAGACTTGTATTCAAAACTTAATATTTCTTATAACCAGTTTATACAAACATCTGATAAAGAAAATCATTGGCCGGGGGCCATTACCCTTTGGAATAAACTTGTAGAAGCAGGTGATATTTATAAATCAAAATACTCAGGACTTTATTGTATAGGTTGTGAAGCATTTTACACTGAAAAAGATTTAGTAGAAGGAAAA
Organism: Parcubacteria group bacterium; assembly: GCA_039740895.1. Classification (GTDB taxonomy): domain Bacteria; phylum Patescibacteriota; class Minisyncoccia; order Phycocordibacterales; family DATDWN01; genus JBCLGS01. The sequence goes on along the minus strand of JBCLGS010000004.1, from coordinate 3,321 downwards.
TGTCCAATACATTTAACAATTCCGGAAAAAATAGAGGAAGAAAATTATTTTTTTAGACTATCAAAATATACCCAAAATATTAAACAAAAGATTGAGAGCGATGAATTAAAAATAATTCCTCAGTCGCGCAAGAATGAAATATTGGCTTTTCTAGAAAGGGGATTAGAAGATATAAGTTTCAGTCGTCCTAAGAGGAATGTACCACACGGTATTCCTGTTCCAGGAGATCCAGATTCTGTTATATATGTATGGGGAGATGCACTTGTGAACTATATTTCGGCTCTTGGTTATGGTCGAGAAGATGATGATTTATTTAGAAAGTTTTGGCCTGCAGATGTTCATGTTATTGGTAAAGACATTCTTCGTTTTCATGCGGCCATATGGCCAGGGATGCTTTTGTCCGCGGGCTTACCATTACCGAAATCAATTCTTGTGCATGGCCTGATAACATCTGGAGGTGTAAAGATGTCAAAATCGCTTGGTAATGTTGTAGATCCTCTTGGGTTAATTTCAGAATATGGTGCAGATTCTGTTAGGTATTATTTGGCAAGGGAAATTTCAACATTTGACGATGGTGATTTGACACCAGAAAAATTCAAAGAGGCTTATAATGCTAATTTGGCTAACGGCCTTGGGAATCTTGTTTCTCGGATAATGAAAATGGCAGAAGATAATCTTGATGGTCCGGTTCTAATTCCAGAATGGGAGGATATGAGCGAATATTTTGATTTGCTGAATAAATTTGAGATTAACAAAGCTTGTGAATATATCTGGAAGAAAATTTCCGAGCTTGATTTGTATATTCAAGATAACCAACCTTTCAAAGTCATAAAAATAGACGAGGAAAAGGGAAAGGAGATGATAACAGAACTTGTCATAAAACTTTACACGGTAGCCAGAATGCTCAATCCTATTTTGCCAGATACTTCATCAAAAATAAAAAACCTCATTAAACAAAACAAAATGCCAGAATCCCCACTTTTTGCGAGGAAGGATTAATAAATATTTATGTTTGAATATTTTGATACACACTCCCATATTTATTTTCCAGATTATGATGCGGATAGGGAAGAGGAGATAGAGAAAATGAAAGAAAAGAAAATTGCCACCATTACAATTGGTGTTGATTTTGAGACTTCACAAAAAGCTATTACACTCGCTGAGAGCCACGATAATTTATTTGCTTCTGTCGGTCAGCATCCAGGAGATATGAAAACAGATTCTAAATTTGACGAGAGACTCATTAAATTAGCTCAAAACCCAAAAGCCGTAACAATAGGTGAGTGTGGACTTGACTACTTCCGTTTAAATTCTGCAGAAGGCTCTCTTCTGCAGAAAGCAGAAGAGAGCCTTCTGCAGAAAGTTCAGAAGGAAGTTTTTCAGTCGCATATTGATTTGGCGCTGACAGTGGGGAAGCCTTTAATGCTTCATATTCGCCCGTCAGATAAAATTAGTTTTGATGCATACAAAGATACTCTAGATATTTTAGAGGAGCGATTTAAAACTTCTGGAGATAAGCTTCGTGGCAATGCTCATTTTTTTGTTGGTAATATGGATGTTTTGAAAAGATTTCTATCTATCGGTTTCAATGTTTCCTTTGGTGGGGTTTTAACTTTCACTCACGAGTATGATGAGTATGTGAAGTACGCTCCACTTTCTCAAATAATGTCTGAAACAGATGCACCATTTGTTGCACCGGTGCCATATCGTGGAAAAAGAAATTCACCACTCTATGTTCCAGAAGTGGTAAAAAAAATCGCTGAAATCCGCGGAGAAGATTTTGAAATGGTCAAAAAAACTTTGTGTAATAGTGCTCTTAATTTTTTCAATATATAAATATTAAGGCCAGATTTTGAAGGAATAATAAGATTTTCTGAACATTGCACAAGAAATTAGAAAACAACGACGAAAATGGAATAAGCATGAAGCACTGTTTGAGGATAGGTATTCCTGCCGAGTTTGCGAGAAGGCTATGTATTGAGGAGATTGTTTTCTTGATTTCTGAGTGAGAAGTGATGTTATCACTTCGCAAGACCTTGAGCATTTTGTAATCAAAATGTGAAAGGTGTACAGCTCCTGTAAGGAGGAGCAAAAGCCTACCAAGGATTTATGCGTGTTCAGAAAAGATTATTATTCCAAAATTTGCTACAAAACTCCTTTTATGCTACTCTTCAATTTATGGAAATAGATAAAAAAACCAGTGATTTGGAGGGTACAATGACCATTTATGAGGTCTCGTATTTACTTCTTCCGTCCCTTGCTCAAGAGCAAGTTCCTGCCAAAGTGGCATCAATTCATGATGCTGTCGAAAAAGCAGGCGGTCAGGTGATATCTGGAGAGAATGGAACTCTTATAGATCTAGCTTACCCGATGACAAAAGTTGTTCAGACTCTACGCCACAAGTGCCTACAGGGTTACTTTGGATGGTTGAAGTTTGAATTAACAGCCGACGGAATTGTAAAAGTAAAGAAATCCTTAGATGGAAATGATGATGTCCTTCGGTATTTAATTATTAAAACTGTGCGAGAAAATACACTTGTTAGTGGAAAAATGATGTTGAAGAAAGAAGAAATCATGAAGAAGGAAGTTCCCGTTTCTGAGAACTTAAATCCAGAAGAAATGGCAACTTCTGAGGAGATTGATAGGAGCATTGATAATCTAGTTATTGTCTAATTTCTAGTCTTTTTATCCGATTTATGCGTTGCTAGTTTTGTTTTCTTCCGCGGAGTACTAGATGTACACCTTGGTCAAAAACAAAATGTCGCGACTTGAACTCGAACAAAAATCTATAGAAATAGAAAAAGTATTGAATTGATTAATATTAATTAATATCAACATGTACTTAAACAAAGCAATATTAATAGGAAACCTTACTCGAGACCCAGAGTTGAAAGTGATAGCTTCTGGTAATAAAGTATGTTCATTTAGTCTTGCAACTAACCGTACCTATAAAGACAAGAATGGAGTAAAGCAAGAAAAGACAGAATTCCATAATATCGTAGTGTGGGGTAAAACGGCTGAAAATGTAGCTCAATATATGAGAAAGGGAAGTCAAATACTCGTCGAAGGTCGCATGGAAACAAGAAGTTGGGATGATGCTTCAGGTGTTAAAAAATATCGAACAGAAGTTATCGCCGACATAATTCAGTTTGGACCACGACCAGCAGGTGGAGCAGGTGGGTACACAGGAGCTCCCGGAGGAACAAAAACTTCCGTAGATGATGATCACAAGAAAGCAATGGATACTATTGAATATCCTGAGGAGGAGATTAACCCCGAGGACATCCCTTTCTAGTTAAATATACGAATATACGAATAGAA
>JBCLGS010000003.1:0-52949 GCA_039740895.1 Parcubacteria group bacterium | reverse complement strand
TGTTTTCCACCAGAAAATTCGGCCTGTAAAACATTCTTGCTACGCAAAATGTTCTTTCATGCACGAATTTGCGAGTGGTAAATTCGTGCATGAAATAATGTTTGCTGTAAGCAGAACATTTTTCAGGCCAAATTCGCTTGACATATTACCTAAATAGGTATATAATTGTAGATGGAGGTAACACAATGCGTTGTTTTATCAGTTTTATCAGTTTTTTTGTCCTGACTGTGGCTTTCTCATTCGCCCTTAAGGCGGAGGAGAAGTCGGCACTAAGCATTTTTTGTGAGTCATTCAGAGACCCGCACGATCAGGCGGTATGTGGGAAAGCTCAGGAAGCTGAGCGCCGGCAAGAGGCGGAGCGGGTCAAGAAGGATGCCAGAAAGGTCGAACCTGCCTCAATGAGGGAGGTTCGAGAGAAGGAGAAGAAATCCGCAGAAGTGGCGGAAAAGAACCTCAAGGCTAAATTGCGGTTACGCAATCTGGCCAACCTAACGGGCTGTTCTTGGGATGAGGTGGTTGTCGATGGTGGAGCCCTTAACAACCCCATCGGCCTCCCGAGGACGAGCATTCGGATCACGAATAACACTCCTTACCCAGGAGATGTTGACACGAACTACCTGGGGATTGGCAAGGCCGTTGCCAACCTGTGCCCTGGAGGATCCGTGAGTCTCTATTTCTCCATAAGAATATTTCAGTGGTTGTTGGATAATAACAATTTTATCCCAATAACGCTGGTGTTCACAGCCAGACCGCCAAACTCGGCGGCTATAGTAGAGATGAGGAACATTGGGTTCCAGACAATGAACAATCAGAACAATCTCCAGGATGCAAATTCCTGGGAAATATGGAGGCGATAGGAGGTAACCACGCATTGCGTTACCTCTAAAAGACCCAGGAAACCCTGGGTCTTTTTTTATATTAATTTTTTAGGGCACTATTATGTCACTATCTGGTGAAGTATCTGGCGGATTACTGGTATCTCCATATTTTTGATTGAAAGCATCTATGTCCGCCCGTATTTCTTCATCTGTTGGTGGAGAAAAATATACATATGGTTCTTCTCCAGGCAGTACAGGTTGTATGTTTTCAGGTATTCCTTCATTTATATCTGCATCTTGTTCAGTATTTTCCTCTCTCGATTCTGGAGATGAGGAAGCCATTTGCATTAGGAGTGACCTTGATCCAGATGCAGCCGAATTTGGCTGACTTGTTCCTCTTAGTCCACCTATTCCCCCTAATACACTTTCAAAGAGTTGTTGCATAAGAGCACCAACTATTTGGTTGACATCGTTTACTAGCTCCAACTGTAATACAGGACTACTAACAACTTTATTCAATTGTGCCCCGATAACACTACCGGGTGTTACAGTTTCTTCTTTCAGACAAACATCCTCATCTACTACCTCTCCATCCTCTCCTTCTTTGATGTCTGGTCCATACTTTAAACATGTGCCACCACCAGGTTCTCCAAATGGTATTATTTTTTCACATATACCACGACGAGTTACTTCTAGTGTTCTTCTTGCGACATTTCCCCTTTTTGCACACTTTTTGAAAGAAAGAAAACCACCTCCTTGGTCTAATTCTTTATTTTTTAGAACCTGTTTGTTACCAATTTGGGCTGAGAGGGTGTTTTTTGCATTCTGATACGAACCATAAGGGTTATTATTACTGTTTTGAGTAACCATAAACCATGAATCCCATCCACCTTGTTCAAAATCATTTGTAAAATTATTGAAATTTCGCTCTATTCCACCTAGGGTACAAATACCCTGAGGTGCTGTTTCTTGCATGTAATTTTGTACCAAGGCTAGACGCACCTGAGCTCTGAATGGAGAACATAACCTTGGCGTAACTATCGTCAGGAAGGTAGATGCTATATTATCTGCTTGGCTCAGAAAGAATTGTTCTGGGTCAGTAAGATATGCAGGGTTTCCTTTGAATCCAGTATTAATCCAGGTTACCGTTTGAGCCGTTATTCCTCTAAGGATATTTTTAGCAAAAAGAACAGCAAGAGGTTTAGCAATGAACTCCTTTATATTGTATGCTGTAGAATTAACTGCATTGGCAGTTGTTGCTCCGGCAGTTACCCCACCAGAAATAGCATGGGCTATTGCAGACCAACCACTTGGGCCGATCTCTGTCACAAACATTTTACCCACTAGTGCTTCAGTCTTTCCAGGTATACTAAAAAACATAATTGGTACAAGGAGCAGAATAATAAGTCCGCGACCGATTATTTTTTTATTACTATTTATAAATTTAAATAAAGACATATTTTTATTATATTTATATTATACATTAGATAATTATTTTTTTGAAGTAAAATATTTATTAAGATTATTTATAGCCACTGCTAGATCTTGGGTATGTTCATCATACATGCTAAGTGCAGCAAAACTTCTGACAGGGTCTGTGAAAGCTTGACGCATTGCTTCTGTATTAGCTAGAACATTACTTAGTGCGATGATAAAGTCTAAATGCGGAACAACTGCATCAGATGGTATTGTCATATTGAGCATATCAGAAAGTACTCCTCTAAGAGAACTAATAATTGGGTCTAATTGAGCTAATTCGCTTTCCCTTTCGTTTCTTACTGCTCTCTCTATTATAACAGCCACGCTCTCAACATTTTTTGGTTTTCTATTTATAAAACTTTGGCTTACTGCATTTCCATATATTAGGGCTGTTTCTTTGTCCGACTTTGAACTGATATGTAAATCTCTAAATGTGTATTGAACACCGACTGCTTTTGTATAATCTCCAGAAGCCAAGGTATTTTCGGCTATTTTTATAGCTTGGTCTGCAGTGAGGGGGGCTCCACCTCGTTTAGCACTTAGATATTGAGAGAAGAAGTCCCTCGCCATTTGATCAGTCTGTGTCCCCTCATTTGGATAGACTAATGAATTTTCTCTTGTCGTACTTGTAGAAGTCTCTGGATTAATATTTGTCAGAATTTTCTTCCAATCATTTTCGTCATATAATCTTGCCGTACTGGTTGCCACGGTTATTGCAGAATTTTCTGAAGATTTGCTTCCGAATTTTCCTGCAAATTTTGTTCCACTTGAAAAGAGCCAAACTGATAGAATAGCACCAACACATACAATAAGAATTGAAATTATTTTTCTACTTGGCATATGTGGATATTATAACATATCATATAAAAATGGTGGCTGTCCCAATTCCTCATTAGTATAGACGCATTTCGTAATTCAAAGTACTACAGGATAAGCTCATTGGAAGCAAGGTTTTTTTGAAAGTATTCTCTAATAGTATCCACCATCAATTTTTCTACAGGATAAAAATTATCCGTGAGAAGTATTCCACCTTCAGTGCTTAAATGATTTTTACTATCCACAAGATTATCCGCGAGAGATGGGTTTTTACTACGAGATAATTCTTGTTTCACTTTACTTTCTGGAATGTGTATATCATCATTTACCCCGATGATAATAATATTTTGGGTTGCTTCTGGATGATCCTCGAACGCAAAAACATAAAAAGAAGGAAAGGTCTTCTTCATTGTCGTAAGAATACTTCTGAATAAGTCCGAATTCTCACCCACGATGGAGCTGATAAAATTTATCGCGTATATACCACCTGGGTTAAGTTTGTTTTTTATTTCGTTATTGAATTCATTAGTTAGCATATATCCAGGGACGGAAATGAATGAATTGTAGGTGTCGCCGAAAATTAAATCGTATTTTTTGTTGGACTGTTTTATGATTTGCCTCGCATCTCCTGTAATAGAGGCTATTTTTGTGCTATCTAGTTTAAAGTATTTTTCCGCAATATCTTTTATGGCAGGGTCAATTTCTATGACTGTTACTTTTGAATTTTTATAAAAGCTTTGAAGGTGCTTGGGGAGTGTGTATGCACCAGCACCTAGCACGGCTATATCCTGTATTTGTTTCTTGAACACCGCAAAAGCAGGATATATCTCAGTGTATACATTTTCTATAATATATTCTGATTCAATACTGTGAGTATCAAAATCCAGCATTAAAATTCTTGATTTCCCGTATTTATGCAGGTATATGTCGACAATTCGGACGTTGTAATAATCGGTTTCTTTGGTAAAAATTACATTTTGTTTTTTGATATTAAAAAAATAGTAATAGTAAAAGCATGCAACGATAAGTAACATAAGAACCCCAATAATTAAATAAAAAAGTCTCCTTTCTTGTGTACGAGTCGCGAGTATTACACCCGTAATGGCGAGCATTCCCGAAACAAGGAACACGGTTTCAGTGTTTCCTATGTTTGATATGAAATAGAAACCTGTTAAAAACACTCCTGCTATGCTCCCAAACGACCAGACCGCAGATAACAATCCATACTCTGAACCAAGACGGGCATGGTCAATTGAAAATTTTTTGAGAATTATAGGTTGAATTATTCCGAGACAAAAAGCCGGAACCAAAAATAGGTAAGTTGAGAGAGCTACATTCAAGAATATAATTGACTCGGATGATTCCAAGAGCCAGCTTGTTTTGTTTAAGAAAAACGGAATTGAAAAAACAGAAATTGATGAAAGGACAAAAGACAAAGGAAGCGTTGACTTGTGAGTATACGCATCCGCGATTTTACCACCAACAAAACTTCCCAATGCCAAACCCAAGAGCGTGATGCCTATAACTGAAGTCCATGTAAAAATAGAATTACCAACCAATGGAGCAATCATTCGTGCAGAAATAAGCTGTACTGTCATGAGAGAAAATCCAGCAATAAATGATGATGCGAGGAAAAGAATTTTTATACCCTCCGATTTTATATTGAATAATATCATTCAGCCATCATAGCACATCCCTACCATATTATTTTCTGGAGACCTAAAAACGATACCTGCCACTGATTCTATTTTAGTTCAAGACATAAACGAATCCATGTATCTATCGCAATATCCTCTGCCCTACACTTACTATCTAAACCTATCTTTTCGAAAACTTCGGTAATTTTTTCTCTCGGATACTTTTCGCTTAGATTTGGCAGTAACTGTTTTCTTTTGTGAGCAAATCCAAGATGAAGAATTTCAAAAAACTTTTCTTCACTTACGCTTTCAAAATTCTTTTTTGAAATACCGCTTATATGAATTATTGCAGAATCCACATTTGGAGATGGGGTAAATGCTCCCCTGCCCACCGTCCTGATATACTTCGGCACACCATAAGCTTTGACTGAAAGAGATAACAAACTTTCTTTTTTATTTTTCGCTACAATTCTTTCAGCAACTTCTTTTTGTAAAAGCAGAGTCATTGATTCTGGTTGATTATTTGATTCCAAAAAAATTCTAATTAGTTGCCCAGTTATATAGTAAGGTATATTTGCCACTAGCTTGTACTTCCAGATTTCGCGCATTTCTTTGTTGACAGCTCCGTTTGTTCCCGCACTGTACATTAGTACAGTTTGGTCACAAGCCTCACTGTCGCCTCGAACTGCACTCAAATCTGAAAGTACAAGAGAATCAATATCTAAATCTAGAATATCTGCGTGAATTATTTTAAGTTGACCGCTAGAAATTTCTTTTGAAAATTTTTCGGAAAGAATTGGTATGAGTCTATCATCTTTTTCCACCGTAACCACATTTGCTCCAGTTTTCAATAATTCCTTTGTAAGTATTCCATCTCCTGGACCTATCTCCAAAACATTATCGCTTGTTTTTACACCAGATGCTAAAACAATATCACCAATTATTTTTGGAGATTTCAGAAAATTTTGTCCTAGTGATTTTTTTTGAAACATAGTTTTATTTTACAATAAGTTTTTAGAGACCGGATAAATCGTTGGTACGATTTTCCTTGTCTCGGCGCTCTAAGAAAACAATCTCCTCAATTCATAGCCTTCTCGCAAACTCGCCAGGATAAGTGTCGTTTCACTCCCTTACCTGTGCTCAAACAGTGCTTCAGGTTTATTTAATTTTCGTCGTTGTTTTCTAAATCGCCTGCGAAGTCTCAAAAAACTTATTGGTAAAATGACTGAAGGAATCAGAAGTCAATACTAAACAATGGTTTATGTGCTTTCTGCCCACTAAACCCTTCTTGCTCAATGTATTTTGTAGGGATGTCATCTATGAATTCAGATGGAGCATTGACCTGCATAGTACCAAAGATAGTACGAGTCTCGGCATAAGTCAAAAAAAGTTTCTTTCCAGCTCTAGTTATGGCCACATAAAACAGTCTTCTTTCTCCCTCCCTTTCCTCGCTATTCTTTCTTTTTTGACCAAACCCTTTGTGTGGGAAAAGGTCATTTTCAAGTCCACAAATAAAAACATAATCAAATTCAAGACCTTTTGATGAGTGTACTGTCATAAGTTTAACTCCTTTTACTTGTTCATCCAATGAGTCTTGGTCCGAGGCCAAAGCAGAGTCCGTCAGAAATTTCTCCAAACCATCTTCGTTTTTTTCCTGCAGAAGGCTCTCTTCTGCAGGAAGCAGAAGAGAGCCTTCTGCAGTTTCGGTACCTGCCTTATTATCGGGGTCGTATTTTTTAGCAAGTGAAACAAGTTCCATAATGTTTTCCAATCTTTCTGTATCCTCTTCTAGACCAGTTGAATACATTTTTTCCATTCCAGATTTTTCAATTATATATTTCAAAGACACAGATGGTTTTTCTTTTTCTAAAACTTTTTTGAAATCCACCAACATTTCTCTAAAATTATTTATTTTTATTATTGAGCTCCCAGGTAGTTCATTTTCTTTTCCATCTATTATTTTTTGAATTGTAACTTTTCCGATTCCTCTGGCAGGAATATTTATAATTCTAGCAAAGTCACTGAACCCTTCAGGATTTAGTGAAGCTTTTATGAAGGACATTACATCTTTAATTTCTTTTCTTTCAAAAAACTTTGTTCCAAGCATTTGGTACGGAACTGCATATGCCAGGAAGGCTTCTTCCAATACTCGTGATTGGAAATTGGCTCTGTATAGTACAGCAATTTGTTCAGGTAAAACACCTTTTTCTATAAGGTCTCTGGATTTCAGTGCGATGAAATGCGCTTCATCCATTTCATTCCTCCCTTTAAAAAGTCCAATATTCTCCCCTTCTATATTTTCTGTGAAAAGTTTTTTTGGTATACGAAAATTATTTTTTTGAATTATTTCATTTGCTACTGCCAAAATATTTTTTGTTGAACGATAATTTTGTTCCAAAAAAAAAGTTTGAACTTCTGGATAACTTCTTTCAAAATGCAACATATTTTTTATTTCAGCTCCTCGCCATTCGTAGATTAGTTGATCTCCATCTCCCACCACACAAAGGTTTCTGTGTTTTTCAGCTAAAAATGTAACAATATCATTTTGAACTTTGTTGGTGTCTTGGTATTCATCTATATGAATATATTTGAAACGATCCTGATATACTTCTCGGATTTCTTTATTTCTCAAAAGTTTTAAGGTTTTTAAAAGCAGGTCGTCAAAGTCCAGAGCCGATTCTCTCTTTAGTATTTTTTCATATTTTTGCCAAATTTTTTTTGTCATTTCCGAGGAAAAGTCATAAGCTCCATTTTCCATAAATTCTTTGACGCTGATACCTCTACCTTTTTCACTGGAAATAATATGTTGGATTTTATCCAAGTGCTCTTTTGGGTCTAAACCCATTTGAACCACAGCATCTTTAATGGCTTTTTTTGAGTCAGTTTTGTCATATATAGTGAAATGTCTCGGCAGGTTTAGAAGAGATGCATTTTCCTTGATAATTCTAACACCGAGAGAGTGAAATGTACTGATAGTAGGTATGCCAAACTTTTGACCATTGTTCTCTAATAAATTAAGAACTCTATCGCGCATTTCTTTGGCTGCTTTGTTGGTGAAGGTTATGGCCAAGATATTTTCCGGATTTACCCCGTTTTGGATTAAGTGAAGGATTCTGTGTGTGATAGTCTTGGTTTTGCCAGCTCCTGCTCCAGCAACAATTAAAACAGGCCCTTCGGTGGCCAGTACTGCTTTTCTCTGTTCGGTATTGAGACTTTCTAAATAATTCATTCAAATACTATATCATTAAATGACCAAAAATTTATTTTTTCGGTTCAAATCGAAAGATAAGGTTGTGTGTAAAATGTTGATAACTTTGTTGACCTCTGGGGTCAGAAATGTATAATGAATGCATACGGTAATGAACAATAAAATATGGCTAATTAGAGTCGTTTTTGTTTCAGAAATACTGAATATTCTTTAAACTTTGGCTTATAGAAAGCTTACAACACGATCCGCATTTTGACCCTAGTCTAAAAAGCGATTTGCGCCAAAAGCGTAAAGCGGGATTAGGAAGAAATTCTGCGGTGAACATAATGACGGTTACATCAGTAATGATGATACTCCTAGCGTCAATTTTTACACCAATTAAGGTTAGTGCCTGTAGTCTTTTGCCATGGAAAGATGATTTTTGTTTTTATGGAACAAAACAGTTAGATGTAAAAATTGAAAATTCCCAATCAGTAGCTACAGCACTTATGGCTGTAAACTCACCAAATCCTCATGCCCCAACTTCAGACGGCAGTGTTTCTATTGTTGGAGGAACATCTCTTCTTGCTGATGCTCAAAACGCCAGTGACTCAAAAGTTATTTTCCCATCTTCAGACCAGATTAGTTTGTATGTTGTTCATAAAGGCGACACATTGTCGGAAATAGCCATAATGTTTGGTGTTACAAAAAATACAATTATCTGGGCAAATGATTTGCAAGGAAAACCAATTACAGTTGGTCAGAAGCTTGTCATCTTACCAATTTCTGGAGTTCAACATTTAGTTAAAAAAGGAGATACATTGCAAAGCATAGCAAAACAATATAAAGCAGATTTGGATGAAATCTTACAATTCAATGACCTTTCAAAAAATTCAAAACTTGCAGTTGGTGATGAAATTGTAATACCCGATGGTGAGGTTACGGTAATAACACCAATTAGAACATCGGCAAATTCAGGAAAGAGTGTGATGGGTAGAGCAAGTGTCTACCCAGTTTATGATGGTTACTACATGAGACCAATTATTGGTGGTTTAAAAACCCAAGGTATACATGGATACAACGGTGTTGATTTGGCCTCTAGTTATGGAGCAAATATTTTAGCTTCTGCCGAAGGTGATGTTATTATCGCAAAAGGTTCAGGGTGGAATGGTGGTTATGGTAAGTATGTCGTTATCAGTCATCCAAACGGAACTCAAACATTGTATAGTCATATGAGTGCAGTGAATGTTTCCTCAGGGGATCATGTGGAGCAGGGACAAATTATTGGGAAAATGGGAAGCACAGGAAAATCAACGGGAGTTCACCTCCATTTCGAGATCCGTGGAGCTAGAAATCCTTTCTAAAAAGCACTGCATGGGCAGTGTTTTTTTAATGACTCCTTTTGAATCGGTAGTTCAAAGATTCTAGTATGTGATTTTCAGAAATATTTTCTGTACCTTCTAAATCGGCAATTGTTCTAGCTAGTTTTATTATACGGTGGTATGCTCGTGCTGAAAGGTCTAGTTGTTTTGCGGATTTATTTAAGACATTTTTTACTTTTTCTGAAAGAGAAATATATTTTATCAAATCTTTTGGCGACAATTCTGAATTTGTTTTTATTTTTAATCCAGCATTTTCATATCTTTCTTTTTGAATTTCTCTAGCATTTTCTACACGAGGTTTTATTTTTTCTGTTCCCTCTTGCATCTCCCTGGCATCTGTAAGTTTGCTGTGTTCCACAATTGAGACTTCAACCCACATATCAATACGGTCAACAATTGGTCCAGATAATTTTCTTCGATATCTTTCCAAATTATTTGCAGAACAGATACACTCTTTATTTTTAACTCCGTAATTTCCACACGGGCACGGATTCATTGTAGCAATCAAACAAAAATTTGCAGGATATCGCACTGAACCTTTTGCTCGAGAAACTGTTATAACTCTGTCTTCCAGTGGTTGTCTCAAAGACTCTAAAACTTTTGTATCAAACTCGGGAAACTCATCAAGAAATAAAACTCCTTTATGTGCTAGCGTGACTTCGCCAGGTTTTAAATTACTTCCACCGCCGACTAATGAAACATAAGAAGCTGTATGATGTGGTGAGCGAAACGGAGGATTTTCGATTAAACCTTCAGAGAGTAATCCTCCAATTGAATATATTGATGTGACTTCAAGCATTTCATCAAAAGAAAGTGGAGGAAGAATATGTGTGAAGGCTTTAGCCAACATTGTTTTGCCAGTACCCGGAGGTCCAAACATAATAATGTTGTGTCCACCTGCTGCAGCAATTTCTAATCCCCTTTTTGCAGACTCTTGTCCTTTAATATCAGCAAAGTCGATATCGATTTCTTGCACAGTTTTGCTTCTCTTTGATTTTTTATATTGATTGATTTCTATATGAGGAATAAAAATTTTTTCTTCATCACCCTTATCCATTTTTTTGGTATTTATATGTTGTAGAATTTCCATCAGATTTTTTGCACCATATACTTTTATTCCTTCAATATTTCCAGCCTCTTCTGCATTTTTTAAAGGAAGAAAAATCTCAGTGAAACCCTCTGCTTTAGCTTTTTGTGCTATAGGAAGCGCACCTTTGATGGGTCTCAAATCTCCATCAAGAGAAAGCTCACCGACAAATATTTTATTCTTTGTATCAGCTTTTATTTCTTCTGCAGCGATGAGATAAGCCACCGCAATTGGTAAATCAAAAAGCGGACCTTCTTTTTTAATGTCCGCTGGTGCCAGTGATACTACCACCTTTTGATTTTTATTTTTTGGAGATTTAAAACCAGAATTTTTTATGGCAGCAGAGACTCTATCTTTTGATTCATTTACAGATGTGTCTGCAAGCCCGACAATATTAAAAGCATGTAATCCTTTTGATAGATCAACTTCAATATCAATTATTTGCGCAGAGAGTAATGTTGTCTGTGCGCTGTAAATTTTTGAAACGGCCATAAATTATTTTTATAATTTTATTTTTCCAATGCCTCAATTCCTGGAAGAGTTTCGTTGACAAGATAGTCTAGCATCGCTCCACCACCAGTGGATATAAAACTAAATTTATCATTTAATCCAAGTTTGTTTATTGATGCCAATGTATCCCCTCCACCAACAATACTTACCGTTCCTTGAGAAGCCCGCCCGAACGACTGTTCAGTCGGGCGGGTGGCATTAGCAATAACTTCTGCAAGTTGTTCTGTTTTGTCACCAAATCCTTTTTCAAAATTTCCAAAAGGTCCATTCCAAACAATTGTTTTAGCATTATCAATAATTTTTTTCAACTGAATAATTGTTTCTGGCCCAGCGTCTACAATACATTCGTCTTTTTCAACTTGATCTGATTTTTCTCGCCTCATCGGCGAGTCCGCCGATGAGGCGGATGGTTTTTTAAATCCTTTGAAAGAGACAGAGCCATTCGATTTTAACACAGTCACATCTACAGGAAAAGATAGTTTTGGATTTTGTAACATTTTTTTTATTCCAAACTCCCCTTCTGAGATTAAGGATGTTCCTACTTCAAAACCTTTTTCTTTGAAAATATTATTTGCCAAAGCTCCTCCAATAAAAACACAGTCTGCAGATTCCAGATATTTTTTTATCAGTGGCATTTTGGTTTCAAATTTTGCGCCACCAAGAATAAAAATAAAAGGATGAACAGGATGAAAAACTTTTGAAAGATGTTCTATTTCTTGAAACATTAAAAGTCCACCATAGTGTGGAAGAAATTGTGGAACACCAACAATGGAAGCATGTTTTCTGTGAGAAACTCCAAATGCATCATTGACATATATATCTGCCATCTGTGCTAATTTTTTTGCAAAATCTAAATCATTTTCTTTTTCTCCGGGATTGTTTCTTAAATTTTCAAACATCAAAACCCCCCTATTTTCTAATTTTAATAATTTATCAAATGCTTCTGGTGTAAAATAAGTTTCGCTAAACTGCACTGGAAAATATCCATTCAAATAACGCCACATCGGAGCAAGCGTTTCTGACTCCTTTCCTTCGCAGTGAGAAATAATAATTATTTGAGCTTCTTCACTTCTCAAAAAATCAATGGTTTCTATTACCCTCTCTATTCTGTAAGTATCTGTCACTACCCCATTTTCAATCGGAACATTTAAGTCCAAACGCAATAAAACTTTCTTACCTTTCAGGTCTTTTATTTCATCAATATATTTAATCATGATTGATCAACAAGTTTAATGATTTTAATAAAGCTATCACTTTTCAAACTTTCTCGCCCAATAAGAAAACCATGAACAAAATCTCCCTTGACAATATCATTGCAGTTGAATTCATTTACCGCTCCACCATATAAGATTCTAATACCATCTGAAAGTATTCCAAACATATCTCTCAAAACTTTTTTTATGAAAATGGCCATTTCATGAACATCTCTGGCATTCATTGCATCTTTTGCTCCCACCGCCCAGATTGGCTCGTAGGCTACCACAAGATGGTCTAGTAATTTTTTTGAAACATCTTTCATACCAAGCGTCAGTTGCTGTTTTATTAAGTTTAAGTATTCACCGTTTGTATCTCGAACTTTTTCCCCGATGCAAATAATAGCGGTCATTCCTTCATTAATGACACTTAAAAGTTTTTTATTTACTATTTCATCAGTTTCACCCCTAGACCTTCTCTCTGAGTGTCCGACAATAACAAAGCTCGTTTTGAATTGGTGAAGCTGGCTGAAACTGACTTCCCCTGTGTGCGAGCCCAACCGATCATAAAAAGCATCCTGACTCCCTAGAAATAGCATTGTGTTTGGAGTGCTAGAAAGAGATGAGAGGTACACAAAGGGGGGGCATATTACCACCTGAGTTTTTTTAATTGTTTTTAGATTGCGTTTGATACCCAACGCAATCTTTTTTGCTTCCTCAACGGTAGACGGATTCATTTTCCAATTTCCCACCACAAGTTTTTTCAGTTTTTTCATACTGATAATTGTATCATATGGCCCAATTTATAAAACTTACGGATTTTTTATTCAGATATTACTCTCAAAACTTCTTCTATTGTGGTAATACCTTGAACAGCTTTGAAAAAACCATCTTCAATCATAGTAAGCATTCCTTCACTTTCTGCCTGTTTTTGAATTTCATCTGCCGTTCCACCTCTCATAATAATTTCTTTTATTGGACTAGAAACTTTTAGAATTTCATGTATCCCAATTCTTCCAGAGTACCCTTCTTCAGAAGCGGCACCTTTTTTTGGTCTCCAAAATGAGATATCTTCCCACTTATCTGATTTTCCTACAACTTTTTCTTCTTTTAAAATAGATAGTACTTTTTCTAGATTGACTGATTTACCCAATGTCTGTAATTCGTCTTTTGAAAGAAAATATTTTTCTTTGGTTCCAGAAAGTTTTCGAATAAGCCGTTGAGCAATAATAATATTGACTGTTGAAACAATTAAAAATGGTTCAACTTTCATATCTATAAGTCTAGGAACCGCGCCCGCCGCGGAATTTGTGTGAAGAGTTGAGAGGACCACATGTCCAGTAAGAGAAGCATTGACGGCTAAGGAGGCAGTTTCATTATCACGAATTTCTCCAACCATAATGATATCTGGGTCTTGTCTAACTAGGGTTCGGAGTCCATTGGCAAATGTAAAACCAATCTCTGGGCGAACCTGAGTTTGATTTATTCTATTCATCTGGTATTCAATAGGGTCTTCAATGGTAGAAATATTTACATTTGGTGTATTCAAAATATCTAGAATAGTGTAAAGAGTTGTGGTCTTTCCTGAGCCCGTTGGTCCAGTAGCAAGAATCATTCCAGTAGTTGATTTAATTGCTTTGTGAATTTTTTCCAAACCAGTGCCATGGAAGCCCAAAAGCTCCAATGTAAATCCAGAAACTGTTTCTCTCAAAAGTCTCATAACAATTTTTTCTCCGTAGTATGTTGGTAATAGAGAGACACGAAAAGAAACTTTTTCACCATTCATATCAATTTTAAATCGTCCATCTTGAGGAAGTCTTTTTTCATCCAGTTTTAGAGAAGAAAGAACTTTAATACGAGCAGCAATACTTGTGCCTACACTTTTTGGTAAAATCATAGCGTCATGAAGAATACCATCTATACGATAACGAATTAGAAGCTCGTTTTCTTGTGGCTCTATGTGAATATCTGATGCATTTTGTAGAATTGAGTGCTTTAGAAGTGTGTCCACAATACGAACGACAGGCATATCATCAGCAAGTTTTTTCAAATCTTGGTCTGACAAATTATCTACCTCTGCTCTATCAGGAATACTTTTTAGCGAGACTGCATCTTTTTGGATTAAATCACCGAATTCAGCTTTTAGGCTTTTTTGATATTGAAGCAAAGCCGACTTCATTGACTCACTACTTGTAAGCCGTGGTAAGATTTTCAAATCCACTTTCTTTTTGATGAAGTCGATAGCTGTCAGGTCTTCAGTGTCCAGCATGGCCACCTCTAATGATTTGTCGTTTTTTTTGAAAGCAACAATGTTGTGGTTTCTGGCAATAGGTTCTGGAATAAGAGAGAGTACTTCAAAAGGAAGTTTTTCACCAGAAAGGTCAATAAAAGGTATTCCCAAAATATATGCTTGCATACGGCGCAAGTCGTCCTCGGTTAATTTACCTTTGTTTATGAGAATTTTTCCGATGCTTTCTTTGGTTTTATCCCCTTCTTTTTCTGCCGTGGCAACATCAGCCCTAGACACCAGTCCAGAGTCAAGAATAAATTCTTTTAATTGTTTTTCCTCAATGTGCATAATTTCAGATTTTTAATTTTAAAAAAACGTCCTCGGTTTTCGTCAGATGAAACACAATTTTTTCTGCCTACCGCGGACTCCTTTCAGTCGGTCCTTATTGCATAGGACCACGCGCTCTCGGCTAGAAAAAATTGTTGTCATCTGAATCCAAAACCTGCGAATGTTTTTTTAAAATTAAAAATCTTCCAGATGACCAATCATATTATATTTATTATATCAAAAAATTTATACATTCACACAAAAAATGTGCATAACAATTAAAAGAGTTGACAAGTTAGTTTATGGTATGATAGTATGTAGGAGTTAAAGGTCGCCCCGTTGGCGGTCCATTTTTTTATCAAAATAGTCCTTAAATTAAAAATAATTATGTTAGATCTAAAAGTAATAAATAGCGTTCTTGCTCAATTAGAAGAAGAAAGAGGAATTCCACAGGAAAAAATAATAGAAGCAATAGAGCTTGCACTGGCAACTGCTTACAAAAAAGAATATGGCAAAAAAGGCCAGATTATTCGTGCTAAATTTGATTTGAACTCTGGGAAAACTGATATGTTTCAGGTTAAAATTGTCGTAGATGATTCCACTGTTTATATGGACGAAGAAGACAGACCAGAACTTCCAGAAGGAGAAGTTGATGAAAAAGTTCTATACAATCCAGAACATCACATTTTACTTGCTGAAGCACGACGAATTAAGAAAGATATTGCCCTTGGAGATGAAATGGTCTTCCCTCTTGAAGCCCAAGACGATTATAGCCGTATTGCAGCTCAGACTGCAAAGCAGGTTATTATGCAAAAAATCCGAGAAGCTGAAAAAGTTTCTATTATGCAACAGTACGGAGAGAAAGAAGGTCAGATCGTTTCCGGAACAGTTCAAAGAATAGAAAGAGGAAATATATTCATTGATATGGGTCGGGCTACTGGACTTCTTCCATACGAAGAACAAATTCCAGGAGAGAGATTTGCTCAAGGTGAAAGACTTCGAGCTTATCTATACCGAGTTGAAGAAAACAGCAAGGGAGTTTTTCTACGACTTTCTCGTTCACATCCAAAATTCTTGGAGAAATTATTTGAAACTGAGGTTCCAGAAATCGCAAACGGCACAGTTGTAATAAAATCAATTGCCCGAGAAGCTGGTTCACGAACAAAAATCGCAGTTAGTTCTATTGATTCTCATGTTGACCCTGTTGGTTCAATGGTAGGACAGCGAGGAGTTCGTGTTTCTACTGTTATGTCAGAGCTTGGTGGGGAGAAAATAGATATCATTGAGTGGTCAGAAGACCCAAAGAAGTTTATAGAAGATGCACTTTCTCCAGCAAAAACTCTTTCTGTAAAGATTGATGATGTAAATAAGCAGTCTGTCGTGACTGTTTCTGAAGACCAGCAATCACTTGCTATTGGAAAAGGCGGACAAAATGTTCGCTTGGCCGCAAAACTGACTGGTTGGAAGATAGATATCCAATCTGCAAAGGTTCAAACAGAAGCAGAAGCAGATAAAGATGATGCCCCAGTAGGAGATTCAGAGTAAAAACCGACAAAATAGAAAAATCACCAAGGCCTGAAAAATGTTCTGCTTACAGCAAACATTATTTCATGCACGAATTTGCTGGTGGCAAATTCGCTTGTGGGTATTTTTTTGTGATATAATGTTATAAGTTACTTTGAATTACGAAACTCTTTCTCATCATATCATTTTTGGAGTACGGATATTTTTCTGGTTCCGCCTGAGGATTACCTCATGCATAAGTGTTCCCTTAAAATTCCTCAAGTCTCGGCTACCCGCCTTGCGAAGCCTCCAAAAATGATATGATTTCAACGAGTTTCGTAATTCAAAGTAAGTTATAATTATCAATTAATATTTCATAAATGAAAAATAAAAAAATCTTATTAAGAATGTCAGCTGTAGTTTTGTTATTTGGTATTACTGGAATTGCATTAGCTCAAAATGAATTAGTAAAACCAACACCTGTAAGAGATGTAATTAAAGTAAATACCACTGAAGCCATAAAAGTAGAAAAGCGCTACAATAAAATTATAAATAGATTTCAGGCAACCATTGAGCGATTGGAAAATATTATAACTCGTATGGAGACAAGAATCGCAAAAATAAAGTCTGAAAGTGTTACAGCAAAAGCTCCAGACACGACAGTAGCTGAAAAAGCCATAGCGGACGCGAAAAAATTCATTGCCGATGCAAAGCTATTAATGGCCACAATGAAAATACATAGCGACGGGGCAGATAATACATATGCAAATGCTAGCACCACAAAAGAGTTTAAAGGACATTTTGCAGATCTTCAGAAGATAACAAAATCAACTAAAAAACTACTAAATCAAGCTCACACTTCCTTAACAAAGGCCATCGGTAGTCTGAAAGGATTAAGAGTTGGAGATAAGGCCACTACCACGGAGAGAACAACTAACTAATATAGAACCTACGCATTCGGCCAATTTCTTTGTTGAAAACTATATTTTATCACTCAATGTACAAGAGTACATCTCGTTCTAAAATATAGTTTTCGCCTCGAACTTGACTCGACTGCGTAAGTTCTATAATAATTAATTATTAAAAACTAATCAAAATATTATGGATGAAACAAAAAAAACTGGAATGGGTTCAATAATCGGAACAATAATCATAATTGCCCTGATTGTACTCGGAGGTCTATACTTCTGGGGAAAGCGTTTGGAGGAAGCAAAGACTATCAAGCAAATGACTGCTGAAACAGCACCAGCACCAGCATCTGTACCAGAGACAGTAGTTTTGACACCTGAAGAACAAGAAGCAAATTTGATAAAAACTACAAGTTCATCAGATGAAGTCAGTGATATCGAAGCAGATATGAAGGCCACTAACTTAACTAACTTAGATGCAGAATTAAAAGTTCAATAGTATACTTTCTAACATAATTTATTATAAAAAACCAATCCGACGGGTTGGTTTTTTTGTTAGATGCAGGTTACTTGCTAAAAACTGATAGTCCATATAGACTGGGAGACAATATGGAAAAAACAAAAAATTATAGAAATATTACAATTAATTCCCTTCCAGACAGGGAAGTTGAGATTATTGGCGAAATTACAGTTGAAAAAATGACCTTAATGAGAGAAAAAGCTATAAAAAAATTCAAGGAAAACTTGGAAGTAGATGGATTTCGCAAAGGAAATGCACCAGACACTGTTGTTATTCAAAGAATTGGTGAGGCAAATCTACTGGAAGAGGCAGCTGAAATCGCTTTATCTGAGGAATATCCTCAAATTTTGGAAGAGCATAACATTGATGCAATTGGCCGACCAGAAATGACTATTACTAAAATAGGCATTGGTAGCCATCTTGAGTTTAAAGCCAAGACTGCCCTCATACCAGAAATTAAACTCGCGGATTATAAAAAACTATCTGGAACGGAAAATTCTAAAAAATCAGTAACTCCAGCTGTTTCAGATAGTGAAGTGGAAGATGTTGTAAAAAGTCTTCAGCAAAACATAGCTCACCAAAAAATGCATGAAAAAGGTGGACATGGAGAACATGATCACAGCCATGGCAAAGTCAAAGATGAAGATTTACCTGCTGTAGATGACAATTTCGCTATGATGATGGGATTACCAAATGTTGTTGAAATGAAAGAGAAAATCAAAGAAAATATTGCCATTGAGAAAGGAATGAAAGAGAAAGACAAAAAAAGAACAGCTATTCTTGAAGCTATTATCACTGCATCAACAGTAGAATTGCCAAAAATCATCGTTGATGGAGAAATGGAAAAAATGTTGGCTCAATTTAAAGATGATATTGCTCGCTCAGGTGTTTCATATGAAGAATATTTGAAGCACATAAAAAAAACAGAGGACGACTTGAGAGCAGAGTGGAAAGGTGTAGCTGTGAAAAGAGCAAAATCACAAGTTGTTTTAAATAGAATTGCAAAAGATGAAGGAATTTTTCCAGAAGAAACTGAAGTAAAAAAAGAAATGGAAAATATTCTGGCTCACTACAAAGATTCAGATCGTTTTAGAGTACGAATGTATGTGGAGGCATTTATGACCAATGAACTTGTTTTCAAATTCCTAGAAAATCAATAAAATATATTTTATTGCATAGGTCTCCTGTTTCTTCTTGCACCATAACCTATGAGGTACTTGCGAGGATTTTTATCTAAGTCGATAAAGTCATCACAAGCTTCTATTAGTTTTGCGGATGAAGATTTACCAAATGACATTACTTCTACTTGGCAACCAACATTTTTTAAGAATTCAACTAAAGGAACAAAATCCCCGTCCCCTGTGACTAGAATGATTGCATCAAGTTTGGGTGCCAATTTAATAGCATCAACAGCAAGACCAACATCCCAATCCCCCTTCTTTGACCCACCAGCAAATATTTGAAGGTTTTTTGTTTTAGTTTCTATGCCCATCTTTTCAAGAGCATCGAAAAAACTTTTTTCTTCACCTGATTCGGTGGTGATGACATAAGCCACTGCTCTTGTCAGGAGTCTACCTGCTAGACCATCTTTGACTACTTGGTCGAAATTTACTTTCGCACCGTGAATATTTTTTGCGCTATGATACAAATTTTGTGTATCAATAAAAATCCCTACGCGTTGATTTTTGTGTTTTATAACTGACATATATAAATATTAAAAAATTAAGTAAAACAATGCATATAAAAAAGAACAATTTAAGTATAGCATGAACCTCAATATAATTTTAAAACAACATGCCTAAACTCAATAAATCAACATCGAAGTCTTCGTCCAAGGCATGCATATGATAAAAAAATGACATCTATGCTACGCTCCTAAAATCTGAGTTGATAAAAAAGGCCAGATAAAAATAAGAACAGAATTGCCGGAAAAATTAAAGTAAATACAAGCGTTCTTTTCCTTTTTCCCCCTAGAAAAAATCCAGAAATTGCAAAGATAATCATTGTAAAAAATGTAACAATTTCACTAAGGGAACGGTTATTGTATACAAATGCATGAACAACAAAGGCAGAACTAAATTGCAACAATCCAACATTAATTATTGTCATAAAATCCCTTCTGCTTAGCGTCGTTATTACACAAGAAACAAGGTAAGAAAAGATTAAACCAATAAGTACATAGACAATATTAATACCTTCCATATCACTGTTATGAAATACAAAAGTTGCTATAGATTCTGAAGGAGTTGAAGGACATGGAGATTTGATACATTGAATTCTATTTTCAACTTCAATAAATGGCACCAATAACACAAACAAAACAATTAATAAAACAAACTTTATTTTATTTAGCTGGAGGAAGTTAGTCATTGTGAAATTATACCATATCCAGTTTTGTTTGCCACCCCACCCCACCTCTTTTAGTTAAAAAACCTACCTTATTTTCTATTTCTTCAAACCTAGCTTTTTGTTAAGTGCGTTGAAACGCTTTGGAGACTTCTTCTCTAAATATTTGATGTGAGTTTTTCTGTCTGCAACCATCTGTAAAAGACCTTTTCTTGAGTGGTTATCTTTTGGGTTTTTCTTTAGGTGTGAAGCAAGCTCGTCAATTCTTTTAGTCAAAATGGCGATTTGAACCTCTGGAGAGCCAGTATCTGTCTCGTGAATCTGGACATTTTTCACTATTTTTGATTTCTTTATTTTAGTAAGCATTGATACAAGGGTAGCATATCTCAAACCCTTTTGCAAGACCTAAAATACTGGTATAATGAAGGTATGAAAATTATTTCATGGAATGTAAATGGCTTAAGAGCAGTTCATAATAAAGGATTATTTTTGCCATTTATTGAAAAATATAAACCAGATATTGTTTGTCTTCAGGAAACCAAGGCTAAACAACACCAGAGCGATGTGGATTTGCCAGAGTATGAAGAATATTGGAATTCAGCAGAGAGGGCTGGATATAGTGGAACGGCTATCTTTACTAAGATAAAGCCCATACAAATCATATACGGCTTGCCTGAGAAGTTGGTTTCAAAATACCATTTTGCTGATGATCAATACGGAAATCCAAACACAGAAGGACGGGTTTTGACCGCAGAATTTGAACATTTCTTTCTGGTCACCGTCTACACACCAAATTCAAAGCAAGATTTATCTCGTTTGTCTTTACGTCACAAGAAATGGGACAAAGCTTTCTTGGAATTCGTTTCCGATTTGGATGAGAAGAAACCAGTTGTTTTCTGCGGGGACTTAAATGTGGCTCACACAGAGGAGGATTTAGCTAACCCAAAAGAAAATGTGGGCAAGCATGGCTTTACAGACGAAGAGCGTGAAGGAATGGATAATATGGTCAAGAAAGGTTTTGTTGATACATTTCGACTATTTACTCAAGGCAAAGGTCACTACAGCTGGTGGACTCATTGGGCCAATTCCCGTGCAAGAAATGTTGGTTGGAGAATAGATTATTTTTTTACAAGTAAAAAGCTAGTACCAAAAATTAAACATTCAAAAATACTTCCTGAAGTTATGGGCTCAGACCACTGCCCAGTTGAGTTAGATATTGATTTATAAATTCAAAACTATTTATTTAACTTAAAATTCCTAGGAATTTTAAGTTATCTTTTTCCATAGTTATCCACAGTTACTATATACTATGTCCTTTACATGTCTTTTATGTTTGATACAATGATTTCAGAACCGAAATAATAAGTCCTTGAGAAATTTCAAGGACAGACCATTTCATTTGTTCTTCATACGCGTTTGTTCTTTTGTTTAAGTTTTGTTTTCTCAGGGTAGGCCACCCTCTATTTAGGACCGTCTGGTCCCGATAAATAAAGTAATAATACGACTTCTCACTATCTACTATTTTTTTTGGAGTCTCGTTATTTTAGCTTTCTTGTCATGGGAACTGGATCACTCCTTACCCCAACAGTCCGAACACTAGTTCTAATCTTACTAGCCGTCGGGCTGTTTTTTATTTCACCCAATGTTTTTCACGTATTTTCTTGATTTCAGCTTCATCTGCCTCTTCTTTCGTTTCCTTTCCCTTCTCACCTAAGGATTGCAGTTCATTCAGTGGAAGCAAAAACAGTTCTTGTGCTTTGTCTTCTAGGTATTCAACTGTATTTTTCTTTGGATCTTCTAAAACCTCCTCAAGTAAAGCATTCAAAATGAAACCAATTCTTGGTCCGGGAGTTATTTTCAATACATCCATTAATTTTTTACCATCTATTTTTAGCATTCCCACTGAAACTGGGTCGCGAAGTGCTTCATCTATCATTGCATGATATTTTCTCAGACGATATGGCTCTTCTTTGGGCCTACCAGTCCCTATACGGTCGCATATGCGTACATTCATCAAATCCCATATGTTATCCCTGTTCACATTTACAATCATTCTACGGACCGCTGAGAGCGTAATTTGCTCTGTGTCAGAAAAGAACATATGCCATCGTGCAAGCTTGGTGACTTTTTCAATAATTTTTGAAGAATATTTTAAATCAGATAATATTTTTTTAGTTACTCGTGCGCCAAGTACCTCATGACCATAAAATGTCCATTGTTTTTGTTCTTCAGACCATCTTCTGGCTGCTGGTTTAGAAATATCGTGAAATAGAGCCGTTAAACGGATTTCTAGAGGGAAATTTTTGTCGGCACCAGTCTGAACACTGCGAATCAAATGCCCCCAAACATCATATTTATGGGCATAGTTTTGTTTTACACCGATAGTGTCCATAAGTTCAGGAATAATATATTTTAAAATATCAAACCTCTTCATAGCCAAAAGCCCACTCATAGGGTTTTCTGACATAATAATTTTTGTAAACTCATCTCGGATCCTCTCTCTGGATATATTCTCAAGCAAATGCCCATTTTCTAAAATAGCTTTCTCTGTTTCAGGATCAATATCAAAACCAATTTCAGACTGAAATCTGATTGCTCGAAGTATTCTAAGTCCATCTTCGTTAAATCTATCGCTTGGATTCCCTACTGTTTTTATGACTTTGTCTTTTATATCTTTCTGGCCCTCATAAAGGTCAACAAGTTTTTCTTCTGAGACAGAGTAAGCTAAAGCGTTCATTGTGAAGTCTCTCCTTTTCAAATCATCCTCTAGTTTTGTGCTGAAAGTAACTTTGTCTGGGTGGCGATTATCAGAATATTCAGATTCCAGACGATACGGTGTCACTTCAATGGTTTTGAGGGTCTCATTTTCAGTCTCATCTACCACTACACCTACAGTACCAAAGGTATTTTCATAGAAAGTGTGAGGAAAAACAGAGATAATCTGCTCTGGTGTGGCGTTTGTAGTCACATCCCAATCTTTCGGTTCCCTACCGAGTATCAAGTCTCGAACACATCCACCAACCAAAAAAGCTTCAAAACCAGCATTTTCGAGTGTTTTTGTTACATATGAAACTTTTTTTGGGATGGGGAAGATTGTTTTCATGGCATTTTGGACTCACGTGTTTTGTCTAAAGACAAAACATCGCTCCGTCCCCGCACTTGTATCGAAAAATATGAAGCAGGCTTGTGGTCACAGATAATTTCCTCGTCATCACTCGGAAATTTCCGCGACCCCGCCTCGTCTGTTTTTTCTGGTGAAAAAACATGACTGTGGCTCGCACATGTATCGAAAAATATGAAGCAGTTCATATTTTTCTATCATGTGCGCCCGGCAGGAATTGAACCCACATCCACGGTTCCGAAGACCGGTACTCTATCCGTTGAGCTACGGGCGCATTGAATTAAGAAACTTTATTAATTCTGTGCGGGTAGGGGTAATCGAAACCCCGTCTCGTCCTTGGCAAGGACGTGTTCTACCACTAAACCATGCCCGCAAAAGTAACACTTATTAAGTATACACAAATGATAAGTAAATTCAAAATATAAATGAATATAGAATTACATATTACTACTATTTCATATCATTTTCAAAAAAATATATCAGAGACTAAATAAAGAACAATCGAAAAGACACAAGTCTTAGACTTCCCTATTTAGCTATATTTATACACAAACTGTGGATAAGTCTGTGGATATGGGGATTAAGGACTAGTCTTTGACTACCGTCAAACTTTGAGACAAAATTATGTCTATTTAAAAAATATGGCTTAAAATATGGATTTATACAAGACAAAGAGTCCTTTTAATGTCTGTTTTATAGAATATATGCGTACCGTTTCACGTGAAAACTACAAAAATGTTACATGTGTAACAAAATTAGATATATTGAGTTAATTAAACCGCTATGATGTATAATTTAGTTTCATGTACAACAAAAAACCCTTAAATCCTACCCAGAAACAAGTAATCGGCCAGATTGGTGAGGACTGCGCGTGCCAATATTTGAAAAAATTGGGTTGGAAGATTGTTGACCGTAACTATTCAAGAAAGTGGGGAGAAATTGATATCGTGGCTACATCTAGTCCTACAAACTCAATCATCCGATCCATTATAGATATATTTATGGTTAAAAATAACAAAATTTTACATTTTATTGAAGTAAAAAGTGTTTCCGGTGAAATCCCGCATTCTCAGAATAGGGAAGTTACACGTGGAACAAATAATGACTCCTACAGGCCAGAGGATAATATGCATCCATGGAAGCTCAAAAGACTTTCGCGTGTAATCCAGTCCTATTTATTAGAAAAAGATGCCCGCCCTAACGACTGTTCAGCTGGACGGGTTTCAGATGAAACAGATTGGCAGTTTGATGTAGTAACTGTATATGTAGATATTGAAAAGAGGATGTCGAGAGTTTTTTTGCTAGAAGACATTGTCTTATAGATAAAATTTCCAAATTAACACAACTTTTTATTTGGTAGTTTATTTGTTCTATGGTAAACTGCTTTTGTTACATCTGTTTATTTCGGGGTGTAGTATAGCGGTAGTATACCTGATTTGGGATCAGGCGGCCCGGGTTCGATTCCCGGCACCCCGACAAAAAACTCAAAGTTTTTTTCGGTGTGCAGTAAAGTCATGTTATGACTTTACATCGAGAATCGAAAAACGGAGCGGGTGAGAAGTGATGGTATCACTTCGCAAGACCTTGAACATCTGTATTCAGATGCGAAAGGTGTACTGCTCCTGTAAGGAGGAAAAAGTTGAGGAAGAATTTCCCGGCACCCCGACAAAGAAAAGAATTTTCATTCCCTCAACAACTTTTTGTTATTTAAAAAATGTTCCAAAAAATTTTAAAGACATTAATAATTATTCTAGCCATTGGTATTTTTTGGTTTGTATTTAAAACCCAGATTGGACAGAATTATAATTTTCTATATAACAAATATTTTCCTTGCCAGAGACCGATCGCTTATAGTATCGGTACATTTGATGTACGCTTTGGCTTATCAAAGTCAGATTTCCTGAAAAATATTTCATCTGCAGAGAATATCTGGGAAAGTTCTATTGGAAAGCAGCTATTTGTCTATAAGCCAGATGGGGGATTAAAAATAAATCTTATATATGATAGTCGCCAAAGCGGTACAGTTAAAATCCAGGAACTAAAATCACTTTCCAAAAATGATCAGGATTCATACAATGCTCTCCTTTCTAAATATAATTCAATGCAAGCAGATTTTGTAAGGCAAAAAGTCGCATATACTTCAGCAATTTCCGCTTACAATGCGCATCAAGATGCATATAATACTGAAGTTGACTATTGGAATAAGCGTGGGGGATCTATAAAAGATGTTTATGATAAACTCACTGCAGACAAGGCTTCCCTACAACAGGAGCTCCAAAACTTGCAGAACATGCAGACACAAAACAATTTGTTGATTGAAAACATAAATAGTGTTGTGGAAGATGTAAATTTAATGGCAAGAAAACTTAATTTGAACGTTTTGAAAATAAACACAATAGCTACGGCCCATGGGGAAGAGTTTACAGGGGGTTTGTATCACAGAGATGCAAATGGCGAAGCTATTGATATTTTTCAATACGATAATAAACAAAAACTAATTAGAGTTTTGGCTCACGAATTTGGTCATGCTCTTAGCTTGGAACATACAGATGGTACGAAAGACATCATGTACAGTTTCAATTCGGGACTGAATGATACATTGACGGTAAATGATTTAACGGCGTTGAAAAATTTATGTGGGTTTAAATAAAAAATATATATGTCATCTCAATTTAAAAGAAATATCGAAGACTTTGTGTGCGAAAAATGCGGGTTTGATGTGGAAGGGAACGGGTATACCAATCATTGCCCACAATGCCTGTGGTCCAAACATGTTGATGTTACTCCGGGCGATAGAGCGGGGATTTGTAGGGGATTAATGGAGCCGGTCCGAGTGGAAGTGAAGAATAGGGAATACATCATAATTCATAAATGTGTGAAATGCGGGCTAGATTTGTCAAACAAGGCTGTTAAGGAAGATAATTTTGATATGCTGGTACAAATCTCCGCTGATTTTTGCACTACAAAAATCACGCATCAATAATGTTTTGTCGTAGACAAGAACATTTTGAGGTGCCGAGAACGCAAAAAATAAATTTAAATAACAAGTTATTTATTTATTTAAAACATCAGTTAATATCTTTGTCAGTGTTCCAGCAACTGTGTCATTAAAAGTTTTTGCTACTACACTCGAGTCTTGTGATAATAGTTCCGCTAAACCCTCTCCAGCTTCTTCCCAGAGGATTCTGTTTATATAGGAAAGTGTTATTGCATTCAACTGCCTGGCACTTGTTGTAGTGGCGTTGGTGCTAGTAGTTATTATGCCGATAAGAGATGATTTTCCATCTATCACAGCCCCACCAGAGGCACCTTTTTGAGATATGACCGTTCCTCCAACAGAAATTAAATCAATGGTACCTTCTTTGAACGTAAAAAAATCTTGGATTGATGTAAATGCACTAGTCATATTTAAACTTTGTAAAATGGTTTGACCACCTAGAAACCCTGCAGGGTACGAAACTAAAACAACAATTTCATTTTTTGTTATATCCCCACTTCTGTCTATTGGAGTATAGTCAAATGAAGGGGGAAGTGGGGAGCCATCAATGCTACCTGTAATACGCAGAAAAGCAAAATCCTTCTCACCTGTGCCTTTTTGCTCTCTTACTGCGTTTGGATTACCTTCAACCCAGCTAGGTGGAATATACATAAGCTCTGCTTTATACCTAGGATAAGCAGGACTTCCTGTGCGAATCACACACTCAATAGAATCTTTTGAAGGATAATCTTTAAGCAACCAGTATTGTCCCAAGTGAGCGTTGGTCAAAATAATTCCACGAGAATCTATCAATACCCCTGTTCCGCTAGTACCCGATATTCCTATTGAATTTGAAGTGCAGAGAATATTTACAACAGCTTTGCGGGCAAATTGGTTGATTGCTTCAAAGTCTGGCTGAGGTTCTGCTGGTTTTATTTCAGTTGGCGGAGAGGGGAGTATTTGTTTGGCTGTGTTTGTGTTCGGTGAAGTTTTTTCAGATGGCTTCACAGCTGTCTTTTCTATGATTTTTTTCGATGAAGTCGCATGGTTTATCGGTGTAATTATTTGTTTAATTACAATTTTTTCATTGGTAGTTGTTGATATTTGTGAATTATCTACAACATTTGTATTTTCGTCCTGTTTGTTTGGTGGGGGAGACACAGAAAACATCCATAGAGATATGGAAATTAGAAGCAGTAACAATAATTTGTTTCGGGTAATCATGAATGACATTCATTATATCATATGTAAATATGGCTTGGATTAATTTAGTTTTATGTTAGAATAAGGAATATAGTAGTAAAGCATGAGAGTACTACTTGACGCGGGATTAGTTTAATGGTAGAACAATAGATTTCCAATCTATTAGTAGGAGTTCGATTCCCCTATCCCGCACAAAGAAAGAGCCATCGGGCTATTTTTGGTTTCTGTGCGGGATGGAGCAAGAGTGTCTGCACACTCTTGCGAGGGGGTCGAACTGGTCGGATGCGTGTTTTGCTAGTAGGCAAAACAGCCGAGGTGGAGCCTGAGTTATTTAATCTCTTTCGGCAATTACTTTGATTGCCTCTCGTAGTTAACCTTCACGGAGTGATGCTAGGAATTTTTTTAATGTATCTAAAATGATGGGAAGTTCAAAAGTTCCCCAAGGAGAGTCCTTGGGGAACACAACTTTTTAATTTTATTTAAAAAAAGGTGACGGGCTCGAAAGCGCCGTCACCAAGGGTTTGATGTCCGTTTTCATTTTACTGAATACGGAGTCTTACCCATTGAGATTTTTTGAGGGGTCTCAACCCTTGTTTATTTTTTTATCGGCAGAGAAGGCGGCAGCATGAGTGCTGCGAAGCAGGCACAGAAGTCCTTTCCGACTTCCTCCCCGAGTTCCTCCGACCCCTTTACCGTGTCCATTCCTATGTAGGCCCCGCTAATTCTCGCAGTCGACGCGAAAGAAAGCGATGGTGCCTCCAGTGACAGAGACATCGGGATTGTACCATTGACATTCCAGTGGACATCTCCCAACATCTCCACCCCGTCCTTGTCGACCCGTGCGCCGAACTTGTAGAGTTCGGACTTAATTGCACGAGCGACAAAACCCTCCTTATCCCCAATGATCTTGATTTCCTTGATCTTCAGAGACGTCAGGTTGCACGGCGGATTATTGTGGTCTGTCGAGACCTTATCCACAACACCACAACCCACCAAGGTCATGGCAATCACCGCAACGAACAATACTCTCTTCATTTATTCTCCTCATCCACACCTGCCAGCATTATTTCCAATGTTGGTCAGGATTTACTGGATTTAATTCAAAGAATATTAGGATTTCTCCTACCGCAATACTAAACTAAAGTTTGATATTTGTCAAGTACTCTGACTTGAATTCTAATCTGAACTGCACCACCCCTTAAAACATAAACGCACAGAAAATTAAAAAACTCTCAGATTTAGTTGACTTGCATTTATTATTTCAATTTTGTACAATATGTACATTATGAAAATAATCACAACAACTAAAGCCAGAAAAGATATATGTAATATAATAAACCAAGTCAAGTACTCTGGCCAGGTATTTGGTATTGGTCGGCGAAATTCTATTGATGCTCTGCTTATTCAGTTTCCAAGTGCCTACAACTCAGAATTAAACGATATAACTAATATAAATAGTTACTCAAAAAGCTTTGATTTTCTTGCTAAAGAAAAAGAGATTTACTCACTGGCTGATTTAAAGGAAAAATATGTTTAAGGGAGATATTGTACTCATACCGTTTCCATTTACAGATATGTCTGGACAGAAAGTCAGACCAGCTATTGTTTTATATAGTCAAGACAAAGGAGAGGATTGTATAGTTGCTTTCATATCTTCTAAAAAAGAGAAAAAGTTGGGGCAGTTTGATATTTCAATTAAAATGTCACAAATCAATGGGTTGAAAATAAATTCTGTTATTAGGGTCAGTAAATTAGCAACACTTCAAAAGAAAATTATTTTGGGCAAGTTCGGTGTTCTTGAATTACCTTATTTGAAAATGATAATGGAAAAATTGAAACTGCTTTTCAAATAATATTCATTAAATAACCAAAAAACTCCTATTCAGGAGTTTTTTGGTTTCTTTCAAAAGAATTATTTTTCAAAAACTTTCTAATCTGGATGCAGTTTGAAGGGCGGAATTTTGTTTGTGACGAAGCTGTATAAGTATACTGCTTCT
The DNA here is from genome assembly GCA_039740895.1 of Parcubacteria group bacterium. GTDB lineage: Bacteria > Patescibacteriota > Minisyncoccia > Phycocordibacterales > DATDWN01 > JBCLGS01. The sequence goes on along the minus strand of JBCLGS010000003.1, from coordinate 23,708 downwards.
AGAAAACAAAATGAGTACCGAAAAAATGCGCCAGATTTGGAAGTTTTTATTTAACTGCTTCTTTAAGAGCCTTCGCTGCGCGGAATTTAGGCACTCTCATCTCTGGAACAGAGATAGCTTCACCTGTTCGTGGGTTTCGAGCTTGTCGTGCAGCTCGAGTTTTTGTTGAGAAGATTCCTAGGCCCGCGATTGAGACCTCACCACCATTCCTTAGTGTGCCAACTATTGAGTCAACAACTAAATCAACAACTTCTTCTGCTTGAACTTTTGTTCCGCCAAGTTTTTCATGGACTGCGTCCACTATTGATGCCTTGTTCATAATTATGATTTTGATTAACCACTAATAATAAAACAACTCAGTAGAATTTTTTAGATTCTACCACTAGCTACTATAATGGTATTATATACCAACACTTTTTTAATGCAACATATTGACTGTGGATTAAAATATTGTGTAAAAAACTTTCTGATAAACAAATTAAATTGCCTCAGATGCTAGGCGTGGAAAAGTTTGTGAATGAGCCGTACTAATGTACGGTGAATGAGCAAACTTGCACCGCAACAACGCAGATGAGGTGATTTTATTTGTTTATCTTGCGAACTCTATAACTCGTGACTCACGGATGACTGTCACTTTAATTTCACCAGGGTATTTTAACTCACTTTCAATCTTTACTGCGATATCTCTTGCCATTTTCTTTGCTTCCAAGTCTGTAATTTCTGCTGGAGTAACGAATATTCTGATTTCACGGCCAGCTTGTAGGGCGTATGATTTCTCAACACCCTTGAATGAACTTGCTACGGCTTCTAGTTCTGATAGTCGTTTCAAATAATTTTCAACACTATCTCGTCTCGCACCAGGACGACCACCAGATATTGAGTCTGCTGATTTTACTATTTTTGATTCAAGTGTTTCATAAGGATACTCATTGTGATGAGCTTGCATTGCTTTAATTATATTTTCATCTGCGCCGAATTTTTGTAGAATTCTTCTTCCTATTTCCACATGTGTGCCGACAACTTCGTGGTCCAAAGCTTTTCCAATATCGTGAACAAGTGCTCCTGCCTTTGCAATCATTACATTTGCCCCAATCTCTTCAGCGAGCATTCCGGCAATATGTGTCATTTCTATTGAGTGCTGAAGAACATTTTGTCCGTAACTTGTTCGGAAGTGAAGTCTACCGAGGATAGAAATAATTCTAGGATCAAGTCCGAGAACTCCTGTTTCGTACACAGCTTGTTCACCTTTCTCTTTTATAACCTTATTTATTTCTTGTTCTGACTTCTGAACGAACTCCTCAATCTTTGCTGGTTGAATTCTTCCATCGGCAATAAGTTTTTCCAAGGCAGATTTTGCAACCTGTCTTCTGACTGGGTCAAATGATGAGATGGTGATGGAACCAGGAGTATCATCAACGATAACTTCAACTCCAGTGGCTCGCTCAAATGCTTTTATATTTCGTCCTTCTTTGCCGATTATTTTCCCTTTGATTTCATCGTTTGGAATTGAAACATGGGTGGTAAACATATCTGAAGAAACAGAGCTGGAAAGTCTTTGAATAGATGTGGTTAAAATATCTTTAGCTTTTTGTTCCAACCTGTCTTCACCATCTTTTTCCAACTTCTTCATTCTTGCCAAAATATCCTCCTCAGATTGTTTCTCAACGGTTTTCAAAATTACATCCTTTGCTTCCTCGAATGAAAGCTTGGCAATTTTTTGCAACTCATCTTGTTTTTGAGCTTCAACTTTTTCTGTTTGCTCGCGAATTGTTTTAATTTCTTCAATTCGTTTTTTGATTTCCTCTACCTCACGGTCGATATCTACTTGTCTACGGTCAAGAAGCTCATCTTTTTTTATAAGTCTGTCTTCGTTCTTTTTATTCTCATGTTCTTTCTCCTTTATTTCTAGTCTAGCAACTTTCAATAATCCTTCCGCTTTTTTTTCTGCTTCCGTAATTATTTCTTTCTCTTTTTCATTTGCTAACATTTCTATTTGTTTCAATCTTATTTCCATCGAACCTTTTCGTCCGAGAGAGATAAGAAGTCGCAAATAGTAACCCAAGACCACACCTACTGTGATCGCTATGCTCACGAAGAGCATTACTATTTTTAATGACATAAATGTACGAATAACCGAGAGTTTAGTTTTTTATGGTATAAGTATTCTGAAATCAAAACTGTAAATGTTCAAATTTTTTAACATATTTTTTTAAGTATTCCGGAAAAAAACGATAACTATCAGCTATAAAATTAAATTAAATAATACATACACTATATAGCAAATAGTAGAAAGTAGCAAGTAGCTAGCAGAAAGGAAGAGAAATTCTGTTTTTAGAGGATTTTGTCTACTATGCCGTATTTTTTGGCTTCCTCGGCGTTCATGAAGAAGTCTCGGTCAACATCCTTTTCTATCTGAGACAGAGTTCTGCCTGTGTTTTTGGCCAGCATTTTGTTCAAATTCTCGCGAGTTTTGAGGATGTGTCTGGCAGAAATCTCAATATCTGATGCTTGACCCTCGGCACCTCCAAGTGGCTGATGAATCATTACTTCTGCGTTTGGAAGTATAAATCTCTTACCTTTTGCTCCAGATGAGAGAATAATGGCTGCTCCAGAAGCTGCGATACCGACACAAACTGTGGAAACTTGGTTTTTTATGTAGTTCATTGTGTCCACAATGGCCAAAGTTGAGGAAACAGAGCCTCCAGGGGAATTTAGGTAGATTGAAATGTCTTTTTTTGAATCTTCAGATTGCAAGAAAAGAAGCTGGGCTATGACAATACTTGCCATATGGTCATCTATTGGACCAGCAAGAAAGATGATATTTTCACGCAAAAGTCGCGAGTAGATGTCATACGCTCGCTCGCCAAACTGTGATTTCTCTATAACTGTGGGTATTAAATAAGACATGTTTTTGTATGGAGCTTCTAAATTTAGCCAATCCTATCGTCTAAAATTTGAAAAAGGTTCTCGCTGTATATAGTATACACATTCGAGCCTTTTTAAATTTTATACGCGGCCTTGACTAAATTGTGAAAGATCGCGATTATCTAGAATAATTGATTGTTAATATGTTAACTATTATAGCAGAATTTTTCAGATTGCAAAAGTAATATGGATATGCTAGAGTATCTTTTGGAGGTTTTAAAAATGTTAAATGATCGTGTGGAGGAGCATATTGAAGATTCCAAAAATACTTTCCTGATAAGAAATGACATTCTTCGTTCCTTAAGGGTGACTCCTGTTGTTGCCCTTGAGCTTGCTAGGATCATTCAGGCGATTGATCCTCGAATGGAAGATTCTCCTGAAGTGTTTAGTTGTGTTGTTGTTCATGGGAGCAAGGTTACATTGCGGGATATCAAGGCGGCGACAGCCCATAGGTACCCAACATATGCGTCCACTGTAGAGATGTTTATCCTTGGCTCTGAAAGGTCTTCTGAAGATCCAGAACTGATTATCGTTGTAGCAGGTAGCGATGAGGAATTGTCCCAGCTTGGTCGCACTGTAACGACTCTCATTCGGTTCAATCATTCAACATCTAATTGACGCCATTGCCTACAAAGTCCTAGGAATTCCCACATGAGTTCCTAGGCTTTTCTTTTATAAAAATATGTCGTAATGTATATCTATTATGAGGCTACATCGATTTTTTGTTCACACTCCTATTACAAGCGAAACTTTTGATATTACTGATAGGGATTTGGTTCATCAGTGGTCAAAAGTTTTTCGATACAATGTTGGCTCTCAAGTCATTATTTTTGACGGCTCAGGCACAGACTATCTATGTATAATTTCTTCAATTAGAAATCTAGGGGCTACAGTCTCAGTTTTCAAGAAAAAACAAACGCCAGATATCACCCAAAGGAAAAATGTTTGGCTTTGTGTGGCTCTAATAAAAAAAGATAATTTTGAATGGGTTGCACAGAAAGCTACAGAGCTTGGTGTGACAAATATTGTTCCAATAATTTGCGAGCACTCTGAAAAAAGAAAAATAAATATGGAAAGAATGGAAAAAATTGTTATTGAGGCTTCAGAGCAATCGGGCAGGGGAGATATTCCAAAAGTCCACAGTCCCACCACTATTCCCGATTTATTTGAAAGTGGAATCTTACCACAAGAAAAAGTAGTTTTTCATCCAGGAGGAATTTCTTTTGAACAATATAAAAATAGTACGAGCCAAGTTTCCTCTGCCGTATTCATTGGCCCAGAGGGGGGATTTAGTGACAAAGAAATTGCTCTTTTCAAAACATACAATGTTCCAATAGTTTCTCTTGGCTCACAAATTCTCCGCGCTGAAACAGCTGCTATCGCCGTATCAAGTTTATTTTTGATTTAGTGATCTGCAGAAGGCTCTCTTCTGCAAGATTAGCCAAAAAAATGTTGTGGCTTTCGTCAAACATTCTTTTCGACTCGATTTCTCTAGCAGAGAAATCGTCTGCAGTGGTGCTGTTAAAAATAATATTACTGTGATAAAATTTCCAGTACATTAATCAGGTAAATTTATTAAATATAAATATGGATAAAAGTAAAATAACAATGTGGGGAGTATTCGCACTTATTGTAGTGGCCATTGTAGTATGGGCGGTTATGGGTTCAGGTAAGTCAAAAATTATGGTTGCTCCTGACAAAGTTGCAACGGTAAATGGTGTTGTTATTACAAAGACAGCGTACGATGAGCAGATGATAACTATGGTTGCTTCTCTAAAAGCTCAAGGAGTGAACACGGAAGATCCTGCAAAGCAGGTAGAAATTAAGAAGCAAGTATTGGATAATCTTATAAATAATGAGTTAATTACACAGGGAATTAAATCTGCTGGAATAGTAACAACAGATGCTGAAGTAGAAACACAGTTCCAGACTATTGTTACTCAAAATGGGGGCGCGGAAGGATTTCAGAAAGCGCTTACTACTGCAAGTCTTACAGAGGCAAAACTTCGAGAAAATATTTTCAATCAACTTAATATTCAGAAATATTTGTCCGCAAATGTAAAAGTTGATGGTATCACAGTGACAGATGCTGAAGTTTCAATATTTTATGACCAATATAAAACAGCAAATGGTGCAAGCACACCAGCATTAAAAACCATTAGTACTGAAATCAAACAGCAGATTACACAGAACAAACAGCAGGCTTTGGTCATTGAGTTTATAGCTGCTCTTAAAGCAAAGGCAACTATTGTAATATTGTAATAAATATTTAAACTTAGAATTATCCAAACAAATAAAAACTACCAAGGCTAAGCCTTGGTAGTTTTTATTATTTTTATTTTACTTGATTTTATCAAACCAATTAGGGTCGATGTCTTTGATTGAGAGTTTTAGTCGTCCGCGGTCGTCTATTTCTTTTAGAACCACTGGAACGATGTCGCCGACATGGAGAACTTCATCAACTGTAGCAAGACGGCGAGGGCAGATTTCAGAAATGTGAACGAGCCCTTCGTTACTTCCATTAAATCTGACAAAGGCTCCAAACTCTGCGATTTTGACAACTTCAGCTCGGAATCTTTCACCAACTTTGAACTCGTGAGTCATATCTTCAATTATTTTTTGAGCTCTTTCAGCACTATCGCCTTTACCTGTGATGTAAACAGTTCCGTCGTCTTCAATATCTATCTGAGCACCAGTAGCATCCTTAATTTCTTTGATTGTTTTTCCACCAGTTCCGATAACTAGTCCGATTTGGTCTGGTTTTATTTTTATTGTGACAATATGTGGAGCATATTCAGAAATATTTGGTCTTGGTGCGGAAATGGCCTCATTCATAACTTTCAAAATTTTAAGACGAGCTTCTTTTGCTTTTCCAAAGGCTTCCTTCAATATATGTAGCGGAATACCTCCAACTTTCACATCCATTTGCACTGCTGTCACTCCGACTTCTGTTCCAGCCACTTTGAAATCCATATCACCATGATGGTCTTCTGGTCCTTGGATGTCCGTCAGAATAACATAATTTTTTTCATCACGCATCATCAGTCCAGAGGCGATACCTGCTACGTGGCGACTGATAGATACACCACCATCCATAAGAGCAATAGACCCAGCACAGACTGAAGCCATTGAGGTAGAGCCATTTGAAGCCATTGATTCGGCAACAAGACGGATAGTATAAGGGAAAACCTCTTTCTTTGGTAATACTGCAACGAGAGCTTTTTCCGCTAGTGCTCCGTGACCAATCATTCTGCGGTTTGTTCCACCCATTCTTCCGACTTCACCAACTGAATATGGAGGAAAGTTGTAGTGAAGCATAAAAGTCTTGTCTGTTTGGCCTTCCATACCGTCTATAAGCTGTGCATCGCCAGGACCTCCTAGCGTAAGCACAGAAAGAATATGCGTTCCTCCTCTATAGAAAAGTCCTGAGCCGTGTATTATTTTAGAAATACCGCCAGCTCGAGCAAACAAAGAACGAAGCTCATCCATTCCTCTTTTATCCGGTCTGTTTTTGTTATCTATAATTTCTTTGTGAATAGCTACATCAATTTTTTCTTGCAAAAAGTCTTTTGCTAGTGCAATTTCATTTTTATCCTCTAAAATCTCAATTTCTTTATTCCAGAATGTAACCAACTCTGACAAATCTTCCTTTCCCGGTTTACCTGAAAAAACCTTATCCATAAATATTGGTTGGATTTTTTCTTTGAACAAAGATATTATTTTGTCTGAAATGTCTGGTTTTGGAATTTTAATTTTGGTTTTTCCGATTTCTGCGATTATTTTTTCCTGAAATTTCTGAAGCTTACCGAGCTCTACCTTGGCCAAATCCATTGCAACCATAATATCCTCCTCGGACACTTCACTACTTCCAATTTCAATCATATTTATTTTCTCATCATAGCCACAAGCTAGTAGGTCTAAAGCATATGCATCTGTGTTTCGGACTGTATATGTTGGATTGACCCTGAATTCGCTATTTTTGCCTAAAACAGGTAAACCTGTTCGGCCGTCAATGCTGTTAGCGTTGATTAGGCCTATACGAACAGCACTGACTGGTCCATTCCATGGAATATGTGATGTTCCTAGAGCTATTGATGAAGCAAGTACGGCCAAAACATCTGGATCATCTTCTCCAATAGACAAAACTGTCACAACAACTTGAATTTCGTTTCTAATCCATCCATCAAATAGGGGACGGATTGTTCTATCGACAATTCTTCCAGAAAGGATGGCTTCATCCGTAGGACGACCCTCTCTTTTTTGGAAGCGTGAGCCCAATATTTTGCCTGTAGCGTAAAATTTCTCCTCAAAATCAACAGTTAGAGGGAAAAAGTCAGTTCCATCCTTTGCCCATTTGCTAATCACAGCAGTAGCGAGTACTACTGTATCGCCATATCGCACAAGACAAGAACCATGTGCTTGGTCCACCATATCATTAAACTCGACCTGCAATTCCTTGCCACCAAAGTCTGTCGTAAAAGTTTTTATTTCCATTCTGGCAAAAATAATTTTAATGTAAAATGAATCTTGAGGATTTTTGTTCGAGTTTGAAGTTGTGAGTGAGTATCGCGACTAAAGTGTATAAGTATACTCTGCGGAAGCGAACGGAACGAACAACAAAAAAATCGGACAAAAAGACCAAGATTTAATCGTTCATGTGAGCCTTGCAGGTACTAGCCGCTGGATTGGCTTCCAATCTATCAAGTTCAATTTCCGCACCATCTACTTCACAAAGACCAAACTTACCATTCTCGATATTTTCCAAAGCCAACTTAACCTCGTTTAGGCGAGTTTCAAGCTGATATAGGATACCTCTATTATTTTCAAATTCCTCCATTCCTTCGGCCAAATCACCTTCTTCGGCAGCACCTTCGTTTGCATTTGACTCAATTGGTTCCCAATCACCTTTATTATCTAGGTTTTTTCTACCAATAGTTGAAAGCTCTTCCTCGAGAGTCTTCAATTCTGCTTCTAATAGATTCTTAAAATGCATTGTGTCTATATTCATATAGCACAATTATAGATAAATTTAAGGGGGTTTGCAACCTCAAAATTTTACAGAAAAGCGAAACAAATTTTTAATAACTACTTCACCATGTCTATATCTCTCAGTATATTCTTGACTATCTTCGGATGAAGTATTTTTGAGCCGTGATTTGGGACAGTTATGCGGATTCCCTTAGGATGATAGAAAATCATATGACTTCCATTTTGTCGAGAAAGGGAAAATCCTGCCTTTTCTATAATTTTTATTATTTGGTTGGCAGTTACTCGAATAAGCTTCGGAGACATAATCTAAGCAATTGCTATTTGCAGATTAGATAAACTAAAAGATCTCTCTGGTATGATTACTTTATCTTTCTTTTTGAAACTATCTTGAATGTGGAGTTTTATTGCATCTTTGATATTCTCAATAACCTCTTCGTATGTTTTACCTTGAGTGTAACATCCCTGCAAATCTAAACATTCAGCTACGAAGCCATGTTTATCTTGCTCTATTATGACTGAGAAGTTCTTAATCACCATATACACTACTATATCATGCATCAAAAGTCTTGCAACCGAGAGTATCCTCCAATGCAAAACAATACCCAAACGAAACCCTATTCAAAGTTTGCTACCAAAATTTGAAAAATGGGGTACATTTCACTGACCCAATTTCCACTTTAAAGTTTCGAAGAAATGAATTTGAAAATGGTTCTCAGGGTGTTTGCCAGTGGCTTGCTTGTGATAATTGTGCCGAATATCGGAGTCTCGAGAGATATTAAGGCGATATTATCATCCCACATAAGCATCTCCGTGATATTTTCAGAATATTCTGGTGGCAAAAATTGAATCGTATGATTCTTGTCTTGGATATTTTCTATGATTTCTGCCGATTTTCGCGACCCTGCAGTCAAAATATCGTGGAACCGTATGTTTTTCCTAGTGCATTTTTTGTTATATTCCTCGAAGAACTGGCTATCCAGCCGGTGTAAACCTTCAATTGAAGCAATAGAATATATTTCTTGAGCTTCAAGTGATTGTTCATATATAAATCGTAATTCGTCAAAACCATCGTAGAATCGAAATAACGGCTTGTTTTTCTGGGTTTTATGCAAAGCCTCAAGATCTGGCAAGAGACGATTGATAGACTCCATTTTCCGTTCCAAGTTTAGCTTAAGTGATTTCGGGTCTCGTGCAGTGTAGATTTTTTTCTTGCCTTTCATTTGTTCATTGACCACATCTTTCTCAAGAAGCGATTTCAGGATGTTGTAGCAGTTTGTTCTGGCGATACTTGTCGCCTTGGCAATTTGTGGCGGAGTAGAGAGACCGTTTTCTAGGAGGAATAAATAGATTTCAGCCTCGTTCTGCTTGAGGCCGATGTCATGGAGCTGTTCAATGATGTGTTTATTGTTTTTTGTCATAAAAATATATGTTAAAAATATGGTGAATTATAATGATATAATCATAATAACATATTATCTATACATAAACTATTGACAAAATATGTGAACTAGTGTATACTTTTTGCAGAAGGTTAATTCGGACTTCTACCAAAACATTTTTGCGAAAGAATGCTTTGGTGGGAGTAATCCCTATGTTCTTTGTAAAATCCAGTAAATCCTGACCAGCATTGGAAACAATGGCGGCAGGTGTGGATGAGGAGATTGATATGGAAACCATGCGCTTGAGCATTCATGAAGTGATAAAGACCGCCGTACATGTAGAGGATGTCGAACTTATTGACGTTCCTGTGGATGGTGAGCCGATTACACTTCTTCGCAACAAGGCGATGTCAGCATTCGCTTTCGTTATGTGGGTCTCGGAAATGACTGGGACACGGACGCAGATGCAATTTAATCTGCCAAACGACGCAACAAGCGGTTATTACCCGGTCGTTTGCGCCTGCTGTTCTTCAGAGCTCCACGGACTGAAAGGTCCGAATTCAGAGACTGAGAAAGATGCATACAAAGCATGGGAGGAAGAGAAGCGTGCAATGTTTAAGGGAGCTGTCGAAGCCACTTGCAAAGCACAGGGTATCAATACCCTCTTCATGCGGCATGCTCACGTATGGGAGAAACGATACGGTAGGATTGATGGCATTCAGTTTGTGGAAGCTCGAGAATTCGTCGAAGCCATGACTGAACTGTATAGTCGTCAAACCATCCGCGAAGGTTTCCGTTTCTTCCACTTCTAACACTTTCAGTGTCAGCCTTACCAGCTGTAAAAAGGTTTGAGTCGAGTGATCCTTTGGGAAAGCTCGACTCCTGTACTGGGTTCACAAACGAAAGTTTGTTAGCCAAGATTCAGGAAGTTCTTTGAATTAAAATCCAGTAAATCCTGACTATAAATAGCAGGTATGGAAAAGGATAAAATATGTTTGGATTAATCAAGTTTCGTACATTGATGTTTTTCTGTGCTCTGACTTATGGGTGGATTGCGTTCCGCGCATTCCAGAATGTTCCCAACGAGAAGATATGGATATTGATGGCTGTCGGCTCTTTGCTCGGCACTATCGGATTTGCAACTACCTTCCACAAGTCGGCACAAGCCGCTTGGGAAAGTATCCCAAGGAAGATCGAAAAGTAGAAGCAACAATTCCAAATCCCGCTCAACAAATGCCCACCAAGAAATTGGTGGGCATTATTATTTTATAATTTACCTTCTCTCACTACTTTTATCGTGACACGGAGCTTGTTAGATATTTGCCTAGAATAGCCCCAAAGATGTTTTTGTTTGAAGTTATGAGTATTGTGTTTTTATCAAGAAATGTGTAAAGCAGAATAGTTTTTCTGCTTGCATCTTTGACTACACGAAGGTCCTTGTTTTTCAAAAATTCATCTTCAAAAACAGCCACAGTATTTGCTGGTATTCCGAAGATTTCACCGATGTCACTGATCATACCTTTTTCCCATTGAAGCATTCCTGAATAACTCAGTCCAAAATCAGTTTCTGTAAATATAATAAATGGCTCAATGGTATCATATGCGTATATTCCCATCATATATTTTTTATCAAGTGCTCTTATCAAACTTTCAGGCATCCGAGTGGTCATTTTTGATGTGAAATCATTTATACTTCCAGAACTTAAATAAAGTACGGAATTTATTGGAAGCTTGAAGTTTTGTTTCTCATTTAGAATAGTAGCAATCAACGCCTTTTTAGTTGAAGTGGCCATATCAAGATTTTTAATTTGTGAATAATTTATTATTGTTCGTTCTCCATTTACAGTAATTGCAACATTTTGTGATTTAAGATAGAAGACAGTCGCAATGGTTATCAAACCCAACAAAAAAAGTAATGCTCCCAAATAAAAGAAAAATTTATTTTTAATATCAGAAGATGCTGGTTGTTCTGGTCTGGTGTTGTAGGTGAAGCTGTCTGTTGAATCTTGTCGAGGAAGAGAACTTATGTCAAAACCTGAGGCCATTTTGGTAACCTCTTCTTTTTTCTGCTCGTAACTCTCTTCTGGAACTATTTCTCTCTCTCTATCATCTCTTCTTTTTTCTGCCATTACAACAGAGGCCACAGATCCTTTTGTTTTGGCTAAAATCTCTTGAACATCGCCTTGATATGTACGCAATGATTTAAGAACATTACTTGTTCTTTCCGGAGTAGGGACGGGTCTATTGAGAGCTTCCTTTTCAATTTTTTCTTGGAGAGTCAATTCTTTTTTGTTTTGATTTGTCGGAGGCATATTTATATATATTGTAGCAAAATCTACAAATTGTGTATAATACTGTGTATAATTATTGCATTAACAACAAAATAAATTTTTTATGTCACATCCAAAAGAAGAAAAAACATTTGTAATGATAAAACCTGACGGTGTTAGAAAAGGCTTGATTGGTGAAGTTATTCAACGTTTTGAAAAGCGTGATTTGAAAATTATTGCTTTAGAGATGTTCCAGCCCTCACACGACCAATTAGATAACCATTATCCAAAAAATGAGGAATGGGTTACGCGCCTTGGTCACAAAACTAGAGCGACATACGAAAAATATGGCGAAGATTTGGTAGCTGATTTTGGCACATCCGATCCAGCAAAAATTGGTCCAGAAATTAGAAAATGGCTTATTGACTACATGAAATCGGCTCCTCTGGTCAAAATGGTAATTCAGGGTGTTCATTCTGTGGATGTCGTTCGTAAAATTGCTGGCGATACATTGCCATACAAAGCTGATATGGGAACTATTCGTGGTGATTTCTCAATAGATTCGCCTGCCTTAGCCAACAAAGAGAAAAGGGCTGTAATGAATATTATTCATTGTTCTGAAACCCCTGAAGAAGCTTTACACGAAGTAAAACATTGGTTTGGTTCAGCTCCAACCTATTCTTATAAAAGATTTGGTGTTGATCAATAGACCTGTTCCCAAATAACAAATTCGGCTAATTTCATCAATTTTGGGCTACAACTTTGAGAAAAATATTCGAAATATCTCGATATTCCTTATCTTTTTCTCTTCGTTTCGCTCTAAAATTGATGAAATTACTCCGAAAGCTTATTTGGGAACAGGTCTAATAAAATTTTCCATTTACACACCATTTAGTGCCTGTCCGCAAGGTCTATTTTTATTTGTCAGTAAATTAACAGCCGAGGAGTCTCATATGTTATGGACGGATACATCTACTTGACAGAAAAATTAAAGTATGATATCCCTATCATTAGATAAATCCTGACTTTTAGAGCAGGTCATTCGCAAGAATGGGATTGAAAAAAGGAGATGACGCCATGGAAAACATGACCCCATCGATAATAACTGCCGGCCAGATCGGCAAAATCCAAGAACTGCTCGGAGCTGGACTGAGAAAGTCCGGACTCATGAGCGAACCAACCCAGCAGGTGCTGGAACATCGGGGTGATGTTTTGGTTTCAGATTTGGTTGCGGTCGTACAAAAATTCGTAGAGGAGGTCAGCAACATGATCACTCGTAGAGTCACTGTCAATCGCAACCGCACGCCGGAAGAGGCAATCAATGCCACCGGCCGAAAAAAGCATATTCAAGATTTTGTCGTCGCCACCATGCCAAAAGGCGAGGGTAACGAGGTGGAGGTCATTTTCTTCAAGGTTGGTAAGTATGTCAGCGACGCCGATTTGGAAAATGAGTACGACCTCCGCGGACTCAAGCCTGCTGATCCGTATTCACTATCAGCGGTTAACGAGGCAGACCCGGCTTTTGCTGATAGTCACCCCAACTGCACTCACTGGAAGGATACCGACAAATGGTGTTACATTGCCTTCAGTCGCTGGTTCGGCGTGAGCTTTGTGCGCGTCGGCCGTGACGACGGCGTCTGGGATGGCATCTGGTGGTTTGCTGGCCTTCGAGTAGCTCTTGGCTTGGTCACTCAGATATCTTAGATCCTTTGACCTTAGTCTTCGGCCCCGCATTCGTGCGGGGCCTTTTCATATTCTAAAATAATCTGATATAATTTTTTAAGTAGTAGGTGAATATCAGTATGTGTTTACCAATAATTTATTTTAGAGTATAATATAAAAAGGATTGCGTTTGATATTTTCTATCTAACTTTAATTCAGGGAGTTCAATATTTTTGCACCACGATGAGCATTATTTGTTCTGACGAGTACATGTGAGAACACCCACTTATAGTATCAAGCTAGGGAAGTATCAGCCGTAGTCCTACTGAAAATTCCAAATTTGGCGAACTCCTTCGTTGGATGTCAAAATTTATTTGTCACCATACAGAAAGTATGGCTCCAAACAAATTTCTCATCCGTCTCGGATTTCATCCAAATTTGGAATTTTCCGTTTATGAAACTGTGCAAGAGATATTTTTAAATTTCGTTGAAGTTGTGTATCGAAGGGAGACTTCGGAGCGTGCGATTAGTAAATCGTGCCGTGAGGCTCAGGAGCTCGACGGAGCGAAAGTCTACCAAGACTTATCGTGTGCTCCCTGAGATATACAACGAGAAAGAAATTTAAAAATATCTCTTGCACAGTTTCATTTACGGCTATGATACAATTAGTGAATGATGAATACGAAACTTTTTAAAAATACTTTCATTTTGCTTGCCATAATTGGCTTACTTAATTTTATTGCATCAAAATTATATTTGTACGAGTTTATTTGGTGGATAGATATTCTAATGCATTTTCTAGCAGGAGCCTGTGTAGGAATGGCAGTTTTGCTTGTTATTTTTTATCGAAAAAAATTTGAGATGATTAGCAACACCAGACTAATCTGGCTTGGAATACTTGGAGCGTTGACCATTGGAGTATTGTGGGAATTATATGAATTATATTTTGGCATCACCATGCTTTCAGATGGAATGCCTTACATCACAGATACCATATCGGATTTATTAATGGATATTTTGGGCGGTTTTTTCGGAGCAATATATGGGATTAATCTTTCAAAAAATAAATAATGAACAATAGACTAAATTTAACTTTCTGGTCTGGCGTGGGTACAGTGACTGGCGCAAATTTTCTACTTGAAGATGATAAAACAAGAATTCTTGTTGATTGTGGTTTGGTGCAGGGAACAGAGGACTCGGATATGGAGAATCAAAAGCAATTTCCATACGACACAAAAACTATAGATTTTCTTTTTATCACCCATGCCCATATGGACCACATTGGAAGAGTTGGTAAAATAGTCAAAGATGGTTTTCATGGAACAATTTACTCAACCCCAGAGACATTTGAGCTGGCGCAGGTCATGATTATGGATGCCATAAAGATAATGGAAATAAATAAAAGAGAATCTGGAGTTGAGCCACTTTATTCCAAGGGAGATGCAGAAAAGGCCTTTTCTTTATGGAAAACTATTTCCTATCACGAGACCAAAAAAATAAACGATGAGTTTGAAGTTTTTGTTATGAATGCAGGTCACATTTTGGGTTCAGCAATGTATAAGTTTCTATACGGCGGAAAGAAAATAGTTTTCACTGGTGACTCTGGTAATTCTTCCTCACCACTATTGAAAGACACAGATAAGATTACAGATGCAGACTATTTGATTATGGATAGTGTCTATGGAGACAGAAACCATGAGCCAAAAGAGGAGAGGAATTTGATGTTTAAAGAAATTATTTTGGAAACGATAGCTTTGGGCGGGACTATAGTCATACCAGCATTTGCCTTGGAGAGAACTCAGGTTATTTTATACGAATTAAACAATATGGTGGAAGATAAAAAAATTCCATCCATTCCAGTCTTTCTAGACTCACCTCTAGCAGAAAAGGTTACAGACATATATAGACGCTCGACTGATAATTTCAATCAAGTTGTTCAGGATGAAATAAAAGGTGGCGATGATATTTTTCAGTTTCCAAAACTTTCTATTACTCACGGAGCCAGAGAATCACAGGATATTGAATACAAATTGAACTCAAAAATAATTATCGCAGGTTCAGGAATGTCTTCTGGTGGACGAGTTGTTGGCCATGAAGTACATTTTCTGCCAGACCCAAAAAGCACCATACTGCTTATGGGCTATCAGGCTATAGGCACACTTGGACGAGAAATAGAAAATAAACCAAGACAGATAGAAATAAATGGTGAGATGATACAAGTAAAAGCCAGAATAGAAATGATTTCAGGTTTTTCTTCTCATAAAGATTCAGATAATCTAGTTGCGATGGTGGCAGATACTGCCCAGACAGTCAAAAAAGTTTTTGTGGTGCTGGGTGAGCCGAAAGCAGCGACATATCTAGCTCAACGCCTCCATGAGGAAATCATGGTAGACGCAATTTATCCTGAGAGGGGAGTTCCGTATCAACTTTAAACAAAAAAACACCTGCCGAGTAGCAGGTGTTTTTAAATATTTATATTATGCTAGGACTTTTTCTTTGGCTGGCTAAAACATTTTTGTATTAACAAAAATGTTCGCCCGGAAATTCTTTAGGAATTTTTTAGGGGTGCTTTTGCTGGTGCGGGAGCTGAGAAAGCCATATCTACAACTTTCTTAAATGTTTCTGGATTTTCTTCAACGAAAGTAGCTAGGATTTTTCGGTCAATTAACATATCTTTTTTCTTCATTGCACCAATGAATTTGCTATACGACAATTTATTTTCTCCGCCCATAGCTTTCAAAGCGTATGAGATTTTAACATTCCAAAGTCTTCGTGCATCACCCTTCTTGTCTTTTCTGTGAGCAAAAGCATAAGCACCTGCATGGAAAATAGCTTCAGTTGCCTGCCTCTCTTTTGTCGATCGTCCAAATCGGTAACCTTTTACCTTTGCTAGGACATTTCTTCTTGTTTTTAGAGCATTTACTCCTTTCTTAACTCTTGTCATGGTAGTTTTTGATTTTCAGTTTAATAATTAGAACTTGTTACCTATATAAAAAGCTTTGTCTTTGTTGCTCATTGGAAAAGAGACTCCTCGCTTCTTTGCCAATTGGCTTCGGCGTGATTCCTTTGCATTGAAATGTCCTTGGCCAGTCTTGCGCGCTCTAATCTTGCCATTTTTACTGACTTTTAGACGCTTTGTGAATGATTTGTTTGTTTTTGTTGACATATTAATTATTTATTAAAAACTTTCATAATCTAGATACATTTCGATGGGCGGAGTTTTGTTTGTGACGAAGCTGTATAAGTATACTGCTTCTAACAAACAAAACGAGTACCGAAGAAATGTGCTAGATTTGGAAGTTTTTTATGCTTTCTCTATTACAATTGATAGTCCCTTTAGACTTTTCTTCGCAGGGTCTGCTACTTTGAATTCCTCTGTGATGAGCTTCAAAACTCGGTCCATTCTCTCTTTCAAAAAGTTCAAATCCATATATTTCGTTCTGCCTGGTAGAAAGAGATCAATTTTGATGCGATTTCCTTCTTTTAGCCATTCCGAAGCCTTTTTTGCCTTGAGCTGGAGGTCATTATCTCCTGTGCCCACCTTTACCTGAATATTCTTAACCTCTACTATATGAGTTTTAGCTTTTGCTACCTTTTGCTTTTTGTTTTCAGCATACTGAAACTTACCATAATCCATGATTTTTGCAACTGGTGGCTCGGCTTTCGGTGAAATTTCAATTAAATCAAGTCCAAGTTCACGGGCTTTATCCAATGCCTCCTTGAAAGAAATTACTCCCAAGTTGTCTCCATCCTCCATGATTACACGAAGTTCTGGTGCCTGTATTTGATTATTGATTCTTATATATGTAGACAATTTATGTGAGAAATTCCATATTTGGCGAACTCCTTCGTTGGACTTGAAAAATTTTCGTCAATGTATACTCGATACATCTCCTCATATTTTTCATCGTCCGCCTCGGATTTCATCCAAATCTGAAATTTCCATGCGTTTATTTATAATTAACAGAAAAAATATAGCACTATTTGCAGAAAAAAGCAACAGTTTGATATGTTCCATGACTTGAATATTGTTGTATAATGTCTATATGATAAAAAAGAACAAGAAAAAAGATAATAAATTTATGCACCTCAAATCTCGGCCAAAAGTCAAAGACCGTTTATTTGTTAGTGATTTTATTGATCGGGAAATTGTTAAAATTTCAGAAAATATTAAGGACAAGGATATTAAACGGATGTTTTCTCAATGTTTACCAAACACGCTTGACACAATGACACACTATTCGGAGAAAAATGGCAGACCAGATACATATATTTCTACTGGTGATATTCCAGCGATGTGGCTTCGGGATTCTACAAACCAAGTTTGGCCTTATTTGCAATTTATAAATCAAGACAAGAAAATTAAAAATTTGTTTATAGGTTTAATTCACAGACAGTCAAAAAATATTTTAATTGACCCATACGCCAATGCTTTTAATGTAGATGAGAAACAAAAATTAAATCCTGGCTGGCAAAAAGGAAATGCTTGGCAAAAAGGTGTTTGGGAGAGAAAATATGAATTGGATAGTTTATGTGCATTTATGCGATTATCCACTGGATATTTCGGACAAACTTCGGATATGACTCCGTTTGATAAAATATGGCTCTTGGCGTTTAGAAAATTGATAGAAGTTTTGCAAAAAGAACAAAAAACACTTTCAAAAGAAAATCTCAAAAACTTATTTCAATTTTATGGCCCAGACAAAAATCCCCACCCCGCCGTCAGGATGCGAGGTTTTGGTTATCCCGGTAAAAGATGTGGTTTGGTCAGAAGTGTTTTCCGTCCGTCCGACGATGAAGCCGTTTTTCCTTATTCTATACCTTCAAATGCCATGGCTTCAGTCAGTCTTCGGGAAGTTTCCAAAATACTTCAGAAAATTGGAGAATTGGAATTAAAAGATTTGGCGGTTGAACTCGCCAGTCAGATTGATAAGGGAATAAATGAAAACGGAATTATAAATCACAAAGAATTTGGCGATATATATGCCTATGAAGTTGATGGCTTTGGCTCGGTTTGTATGATGGATGACCCAAATGTTCCAAGCCTTTTGAGTTTGCCATATCTAGGTTACTGTTCAATAAACGATCCCATTTATATAGCAACAAAGAAGTTTATATTTAGTGAATGGAACCCATTTTACGCAAAGGGAAAATTTTCCGGTCTAACAAGTCCTCACACAGGCACAGTTGATCATTTTTGGCCTATGGCTACTATTATGCAAGCACTCACCACAGAAAATGAAGAGGAAATAATTTCCTGCCTGAAAATCTTGAAAGAAACACATGCTGGAACTTATTTTATGCACGAAAGTGTAAATGTAGATAAACCAAAAGATTACACCAGACCTTGGTTCGGCTGGACAAATTCGTTGTTTGGGGAACTGATATTGAAAATCTACAAAACAAATCCAAAAATTTTGGAAAAAGAGTTTTAGGTATGCTCTAGTTATGCAAATATATTATGAAAGAAACAGAAACATTTTGGAACACTATTTGGAGACCCTGCTCACTATTTGATGTGCCGGAGGGGAGGTATGTCGTTTTATAATACCTTATACCAAAATTAGACCTTATTTCTACCCCTAGGCAACGCCTAGGGGTACTTGCTTAATGTATCTACAAAGTATATACTTCTCCTATGATTACAAAGGTTCAAAAGTGGGGGAATAGTCTAGCTATGCGTTTACCAAAAGAGTTGGCGAAGAATTTTAATTTGAAAGCTGGCTCCGAAGTTACTTTGATAAGTAAGGATTTTAGCTTTGAGGTAAAGCCAGAAGTTAAAACAAAAAAGTCTAAATATACACTAGAAGAATTATTGAAAGGTATTACTCCAGAGAACATCCACCCTGAGACAGATTGGGGTAAACCTATGGGGAAAGAAATATGGTAAAGTAAAGGTTATGCTTTTGAAGCGTCAGAATTTATTATTCAGGAAGTACTACAAAAAATTAAGACAATTATTGATATTAAATAGATGGATGAATTAAAGACCAAGAAAAAATCTATGATAGTGTCAAAAAACTATTCCTTGATAATGGATACAATAAATCTATTAATGGGTGGAAAGGAAATATTTTGTTGGTTAATTCTTAAAAAGATTATAAAGTTTAAATTAAGGTCATTATAAAATATTAGAAACTAAAAATAACTATACAGAGATCATTATTTTTATAATTTTGTTTCTAGTCCAAGTTTGTATTTTTCAATCAATACTTCCTTCTTATCTCGTCGCTATTTTTTGATTTGAATTTCTCTTTGTCTAGCTTCTGCAAGAGTTTGATATTTTTCTAAAAATACAATTCAGCCCTTCGACTACGCTCAGGGCACTCGACTCACCTTAATACGCAAAACACCACTCAATTAAGAGCGGTGTTAGGTGGCTTGCCACGAGCGAACCTTTCTTCGGGAAAGGTGAGTCGAGTGGAGATGGCGACATCGAAGTCGCATCCATAAAGCAGATTAAAACGGGTCTACAATGCATAGCATATTTTGATGTTTAGACTTTGTTACTAAAAAATAAACAAAACACAACAAAGGCGAGTCTCATTTTTTGAGATTACTGCTGAGGCAGACAATAATCCGGACCTGAAGTTATAAGATGCAACCATTCGTATCAGATATCAAAATGGCACACCCCGCAGGGGTTTAAGTAAAACTTAAACGCGAGCGAAAGCAAAGTCTGACATACCGAAGTATGGAGATTTTACCTGTGAAAGAGAATTCTTTGCACGTATGGTTTCCGAAATTATTAAGGAGTTTTCGGAACTCCGCATTGCGCGAATTAACGCACACTTTATGTCAAAACCTGTCACCCCCGACTTGAAAAGAAGAATTTCTTTTTCGTCATATCTTTTTTGGAGTACGGATAAATTTCTGTTGAAATTTTCCTCAAGTCTCGCCTACCCGGCTTGCGAAGCCTCCAAAAAAGACATGACTTCAACGAAATTCTTCTTTTAAAGTCGGGACTCAGGTTCTGTTGTCAAAAAACTAATTTCTCAAATCTCTGGCTATATCTCGCTCAGTGTCACGCTTTTTCAACACCTCACGTTTATCAAACTTCTTTTTACCCTTAACTATAGCGATATCTAGCTTCAACTTTGAACCTTTATTATATACTGAAAGTGGGACGATTGTCAATCCTTTGGTCTTCTCGGCTTTCTCGAGCTCCAAAACCTCCTTTTTGTTCAGTAATAGTCTTCTGTTTCGGCGTGGCTCATATTCTTTCGGGGTGTTATTGACTTGATATGGCGGGATAAACATTTCTACTATATATGCCTCACCTCCGCGAATAGTGACATGTGCGCCCTCCAGAGACCCTTGGCTTCCTTTGAGGGATTTCACTTCAAAGCCAAAAAGCTCTATGCCTGCAACATATTTTTCTAATATTTCGTAATTAAATCCAGCTTTTCTATTCGTTATTAGAGACATATCTATCATTTTACATACTATTATGTATAATAGCCATACTTATGAATATTCCAGAAAAACCCCAAAAACCAAAAAATATTATAAAAAAGACAGAAAACAATCTTCCATCTAGAAATAAACCAGATGGAAGCTCTATTCTGAGCTATGCTGTTTCTATCATCGTTATTTTTCTTGTGCTTTCGCTGGTTTATTCTTTTCTAGCAGACTCTTCAAAAAAGATTCCTGAAATTCCTATCTCACAACTTTCTGCAGATATTAAGGCTGGAAGGGTTATATCAATCATTGTCAGGGGTGATAATTTAGATATTTCATATGCTTCATCTACTACCGCCACATCTACGGCGCTCACCGCATCCACTACACCAATAACAAAAACTTCAAAGAAAGAGCCAGGCACTGCCCTCTCACAGACTTTTGTGAACTACGGTGTGACAAGGGAAGAACTCGCACCTGTAAAAATTGATATTCAAAACGAAAATGGTCTTGCATATTGGCTGATAAATCTCGCACCGATAATTTTTCCAATTCTTTTTATACTAATTTTCATTTGGTTTATAACTCGACAAATCAAAGGTGCTGGAATGCAAGCAATGACTTTTGGCCAGTCAAAAGCTCGAATGATAGATCCGAATGATAAATCTCAACGAGTGACATTTAGCGATGTTGCTGGTTGTAAGGAAGCGAAAGAAGAACTTTCTGAAATTGTTGATTTTCTAAAAAATCCTAAAAAGTTTCTAGAAATTGGTGCCAGAATTCCAAAAGGTATTTTGCTTATGGGGGCACCGGGCACAGGAAAAACTTTAATTGCTCGTGCTGTTGCGGGTGAGAGTCAGGTAGCGTTTTTTTCCATCTCAGGCTCGGAGTTCGTGGAAATGTTTGTCGGTGTGGGTGCTTCACGAGTGCGAGACCTATTTCAAATGGCTAAGAAAAATTCACCATCTATTATTTTCGTAGACGAGATTGATGCCGTCGGAAGAGTGCGAGGTGTGGGTGCTGGTGGAGGAAACGATGAGAGAGAACAAACATTAAACCAAATTCTAGTTGAGATGGATGGTTTTGAACCAAACGAAAAAGTTATTGTTATGGCTGCAACAAATCGTCCTGATGTATTAGACCCTGCACTACTTCGACCAGGAAGATTTGACCGACGAGTGACACTGGACTTGCCAGATAGAGGAGACCGAGAGGAAATCTTGAAAGTTCATAGTAAAACAAAGCCGTTTGCTGAAGATGTGAATCTAGTTGTTATTGCAGAAAGAACTCCTGGATTTTCTGGTGCAGACCTTTATTCAGTGATGAACGAAGGGGCTATACTGGCCGCTCGAGAAGACAGAACAAAAGTTTCTCAATATGATCTAATTCGCTCAATTGAGAAGGTAATGCTCGGGCCAGAACGCAAGAGTCATATTCTTTCAAAGAAAGAAAAAGAAATTACTGCATATCACGAAGCAGGACACGCTGTGCTTGCGTCACTCTTGCAATACGCTGACCCTGTTCACAAAATCTCAATTATTGCTCGCGGTCGTGCTGCTGGATATGTTTTGAAACTTCCACTTGAAGATAGAAAAATGCAATCGAAGAAAGAATTTTTAGATGACATTGCCGTTTCTCTTGGAGGATATGTTACAGAAAAAATGCTTTTCGATGATTTGACTACTGGTCCATCAAACGACCTACAGGTCTCTACTGCTTTGGCTCGAGACATGGTTACAAAATATGGTATGTCGGACAAGCTTGGTCCAGTTGCACTTGAAGGTCAAGGAGGAAAAGTTTTGTATGGCCGTGGAGTAGGGGAAAAAGAATATTCAGAAAAAGTTGGAGCGGACATTGATGCAGAGGTTTCTCGCATAATGAATGAAGCTCATGACAAGGCAGAGAAAGTAATTACGATAAATCGGGTTCTACTCGATGCTATTGCAAAACGGCTTATTGAAAAAGAAACAATCGAGCGAGCAGAATTTGAAACTATTTTAGTTGCTCATGGTATTACACCAAAAAAGAAGTTGGATATTGAACACCAAGTTTAAAAAAGTCTAAAAAGTAAAACCCCAAGGATTATCTTTGGGGTTTTACTTTTAATTAAAAAAGTAGTATTCTTTTGGAAGAGGTGATTTTATGAATTGTCGTTCTCGGAGGTTTGTTGATTGTGAACTTGTTAAGTGTGGGGGAGAGATGATCGATAAGTATATTGAAGGAAGGGGTATCCAAGCAGTTTGCTCAGTATGTGGTACGAGGATAAGTCTCGAACCCTTCATCCTGAAACCCACCCCTTTGATTGCCAGACCTCTTTCCAGCGATATTTTCGAAAATGTGCGTCACTAGCTCATAGGGCGCCGTAGAAATAGACTGGCCTCCCACCAGTCTATTTTTTTATTGACTTTATAATATACATTGTATATACTCTGTGTATACATAATAAAATATAAAAAATATGAATACTTTAATACACATAAGAACAGATAAAAAAATAAAAGAGCAAGCTCAAAAAACTGCTGAGAAATTGGGGCTTTCTTTAAGTGCTGTTATAAATGCTCAATTGAGAGATTTCGTTAATAATCAGGAGTTGTCAGTTTCTGTTGAGCCAAAGTTTAATAAAAAAACCGAGAGGGAATTGAATAAAATATTAGCTGATATAAAAGCAGGGAGGAATTTAGTTGGACCATTTAAGACCACAAAGGAAATGATCACATCTCTTAATTCATGAATTTCTACCACCCAAAATTTAAGAAGAAATACAAAAAACTGGACTTAAAAATTCGAGAAAAAGTTAATACTGCTATTAAAATTTTTGACAATAACTCTTTTGATTCAAGACTAAGAAATCATTTGTTACATGGAAAATACGATGGGTGTAGAAGTATTGATGTTACTGGGGACATAAGAATAATCTATAAACAAGAGTCGAATAATAGTATTTTTATGGAAGTGGGTACTCATAGTGAATTGTATTGATAAATGAAAATGGATTTTTAATAACAATATGATAATATTGTTTTGTCAGTTTATATCCGCCCTTAGCTCAGTTGGTTTAGAGCATTCCGCTTATACCGGAAGG
>JBCLGS010000002.1:0-66132 GCA_039740895.1 Parcubacteria group bacterium | reverse complement strand
CAGATAGTGTAATTACTTACAAATGGAACTCTACCAATGCAGACAGTGCATCATCTCAATATACCGTTTTCCCAGCTTACACCTCCACTGATAATTGTGGTGGTCTTATCGGCTCTGGACCATTTACATGGGTAGCTAATAGTTTGAACGGGTCTGTCACAGCCACTGCGCAATCTTGCCAAGCTGGCCGTACATACACAATCGCTTACACTGCCGTACAAGCGAAGAGTGGCTTAAGTACAAACAAAATCTTAACTCTAATTTTCTCTGGAAATGTTACAGTGCCCCCTCCAACAGTATCTCTTACCGGAACTGCACCAGGATATTTATACCCAAGTAATTATATAAACGCCAATGTTGGGACAACTATTAATTATAATTGGAGTTCTACAAACGCCGATAGTGCATATTCGCAATACACTGTTTTACCAGCATATACTTCTGCAAGCAATTGTGGAGGACTTATTGGCAGTGGCCCATTTATATGGGTAGCAAATAGCACCTATGGCTCAGACTCAGGTATAGTTGATGCTTGTCAGGCTGGTCGTATGTACACCATCACTTACACGGCTACTAAAGGAGGTCTGAATGCAAGCCAAAGTTTAATTGTATATGTACCACTCATTACAGCTTCAAATAACAATTATTCCAATTCTGACCAAATGGCAAGTGTCTTAATGTCTATCTCAGCAGTTTTAGAGAATATGCTCAAATTATTAAGATAAAAAAATAATGGTTAAAAAATCGGGCCACTAAGACTCGCTCAAAACGATAGTTCCTGCTGCCACATCACTTAGACCAACCCAAAGTTCTTTTCTTGTAATTCCATCTTCGTCTTTTGTTAAAGTAACAGCACCAGGGAAAATAACATTTTCGAGGCTGTATTTGGCATCTTTTTTTGATGGACCTATTAGTAATTTTTCCTTTTTTTCAAATATTTCTAAAAGTTCCAGAGAACTTTTAGGTTTCTCGGGTATTTCTGGATATTTTCCATGCACAGATTTCATTGTTTCGTCTATAGTAATGCATATTATGAACTTTTTTTGTGCCTAGGTCAAATGCCCGACTATGATACAATTATTAAATAAATAATATCCAATAGATGAAAAAAATAATAATTATGGGGGACAGTGGAAGAGGAAAATCAACTCTTGCACCGAGGATATCAGAAAAATTGGGTATACCTTATCATTCTACTGATGATTATTTCTACGAAGTAAAGTTTTCAAAGCCAAGAGAAAGACAAAAAAGTATAGAAGAGATTTCAAAACTTTTTCACGAACCAAAATGGATTGTTGAAGGTACGACTCATCACTTGCTTGAACAAGGGCTTGCTTCAGCAGATGCAATCATTCACCTCACATACAAAAATATATTTTATCAGTGGGCTAGCCAGATAAAGCGATACTTTCAAAGAGACAATGAAAGTTTAGTCGGGCTGTACCAACTTATGAAGCACTCTTTATATAAAAAATATGGACTGGGTTATAAGAAAGGAAAAGCAGATAATCTTCAACTGATAGCTCCGTACAAGGAAAAAGTCATCACACTCTCTTCTTTTAAGGATATAGATGATTTTATGAATAATTTATAAAAAGTATGTTCTCCCCTATGTCCAACATAGGGGAAGTGGAAACCCTATAATATGTAACTTTAAAACATGATCACAATTTCAAAACCACAATCGAATGATGCCGAAGGCATAAACGAGGTAATAAAATTATCTTGGTATGCAACATACATCACGCCAGAGATAGGAATAACAAAAGAAGATGTTGATTTGATGTATGCTCAAAATGAGAAAAGACAGATAGAAGTATTTCGTCATAGGGCTGAATATCCAAAAGAAAACGATATTTCATTTGTCGCAAAAGATGAGGAAAAAGTGGTCGGTTTTATTCGTTTAAAAATTCATGCGGATGATATTGAATTGATGAGCATGTATGTACATCCCGAATATACAGGAAAAGGAGTGGGCACAAATCTGTGGCAAGAAGTACTTAAATTTTTACCATCTAATAAAACGATTTTTACCGAACCAGTACAGCATACAAAATCAATAGATTTTTATACTAAATTAGGATTCGTTGATACGGGAGAAAGATACCAAGCTGAAGAAAAAATGCAAAGTAGTGGAGTTCAATTGCCGATTATGAAGATGATATACACGAATCAGTGATTCCACGGAGGGTTCCCTCTCCATGATCGATGCCTTTATAGAAAAATAGTTAATTGTGGTATGATTTTTTTATGAAGAATTTTGGATATACAAAGCAAGAAATAGGGATTTTTAAGAAACTTAATACACCAGCAAAGATTCAAGATTATTTGAATACCCTGCCTTTTAATTTTGAAGAGAAAGGAGGGACATGTTTTTCCCCAAGAAAAGTTTTGACAACAAAGACTGCTCATTGTGTGGAGGGAGCTGTATTTGCGTCCGCGGTTTTGGAGTTCCATGGACATAAGCCCTTAATCTTGGATTTGCGCTCTACCGAGAAGCCATACGACTTTGACCATATAGTGGCCGTATTTAAGCAATTTGGCTATTTTGGAGCCATTTCAAAGACCAACCATGCAGTTTTAAGGTATCGCGAGCCAGTTTATAAGACCGTTCAAGAGTTGGTTTTGTCATATTTTCATGAGTATTTCTTGAATAGTAATGGACAGAAAACATTAAGGGAATATTCAAAACTTTTGGATTTAAATTATTTTAACCGATTTGATTGGAGAACTTCTGAAAAAGATTTATTTGAAATCCCAGAATATTTGGACGGAATAAAACATTACCCTATACTTTCTCGTGAACAAATAAAAAATCTGCGTAAGGCAGATAAGATTGAAATTCAAGCAGGGAAGATTGTTGAATATAAGGTTGTATAAAATCTCTTCTCAGTATTTCCTTTTTGGAGATGTTCACTTTTCCGGCGAAAAGTTCTCTCGGTCCTCGGCCGTGACTTGTCAATGAGCTCTTGTTGCACTCGAGTCGTTGACAAGACCATGCTCACGGCCTGCGGATGCTCCAAAAAGAAAATGTTTCAATGAGATTTTAAATCAATTTTTACTGTCTATTTTTCAAAGCGTTTTTTATTGTGTCACTGTCGGAGTATTCCAACTCTGTGCCTGTGGACAGACCTCGGCCGAGTGTGGATATTTTTATTTTTACTACGGAGGGTTCCCCTCCGTGATTAGTTAGTGGCGACAAAATTTGTTTTAGGTAAGTCAACGAATTTTCACCTTCAGGGTTGTAACTCAAGGCGATTATAATTTCTTTCAAACCTTCAGAAATTTTTTTCTTAACAATACCCAATAATTCTGTTTGACGAATTCGTTTCTCTGGATTTTTTTCCAATATTGGGACAGTTCCACCGAGTACGAAATAATAGCCATTAAAAAATTTTGTTTTCTCTATATTTTCAAAATCAACATCGTGGGAAACAATCATAAGAAGCGATTTGTCGCGATTTTCATCTAGGCATACAGGACATACATCACTTTTTGAACTGCTTTTCGTATAAAATCGGAAACATGATTTGCAGACAGTCACATTTGATTTGATTTCTGAAATCAACCGAGCTAGCTCGCCGGAGTAGCCATTATTTCGCATTAGTAAAAAATAAACAAACCTTTTTGCTTGTCTTGGTCCGATGCCGGGGAATTCTTTGAATAGTTCTATAAGTTTTTGTGTGTTGTCCATGAGATACGAATATGCGAATAAAGGTAATTACGAATGTATACGAATAATTCTGATTGGTTTTATATATTTATACCTAAAATCTACCAATATGCCAAGATCCAAATGTGTTTGTTGTAAATAATTTTGTATTTGACGGAAATGTTCTTGGGTAATTATTCTTGTTGCTTTTAATTCAATAACTATTTTATTATCTATTATAAAATCTAAGATGTTTCCGCTATCACCAATATTTATCTCTCTTTGATATTGGATATTTAATTCCTTTAATTTTTTTTCAATTAAGTCACCATATTGTTTTTCCTTAGCATATTGTCCTAATTCATTATGGACACTAAATATAATACCAGTAATAATGTAGGATAATTCTGGATATAAAACTTTTTTGTTTACTGTTTTATTTGTAGTCATTCGTAATATTCGTAAATTTTTATTTTCGTATATTAAAAATCCGAAAATTCTTTTTCAACACCACCATAACGCGACTTATCCATATTCTGGAAAGTGGCTTTTTTCTCGTTGAAAAACAATTCAACTTTTCCAGTTTCGCCGTTTCGGTGTTTCTCAATCAATATATCAGCAATGTTTGTTTTCTCTGCTTCATCTTTGTATTTATCCTCGCGATGAATAAACATAACCACATCGGCGTCCTGCTCGATAGAACCTGAGTCTCGTAGGTCAGAGAGTCTTGGTCGGCCACCTCTTTGTTCAACTTGTCTATTGAGCTGAGAGAGGGCTAGTACAGGCACATCAAACTCACGAGCTAGATTTTTTAGAGATCTAGATATTTCAGTAACTTGTTGGACTAGGTTGTCATTTCCTTTTGTGTTTGATGGAACCATCAGTTGCAAGTAGTCCACAATGAGAAGTCCTAAACCATGCTCACTTTTCATTCTGCGGGCAACAGAACGCATTTTCAAAATACTGTTTCCAGGCTGGTCATCAATGAAAATGGGTGCTTTATTTAGTTTATCTAAAGCTTCTTTGATAGCGTCAAAATCATCCTGCCGGGAAAGTTTTCCAGTACGCATTTTCCAAGCATCCACATTGGCTTGAGCAGCAAGCATTCTATCTACCAATTGCTGACTACTCATTTCCAGTGAGAAAATACCGACTGGTATATTGTGGTTTACGGCTGTTTGCCTAGCTATGTCTAGTGCCAGTGCAGTTTTTCCCATTGATGGTCTAGCTGCAAGAATAATCAAGTCTGATTTTTGAAAACCAGAAAGTTTTAAATCTAAATCATAAAAGCCAGTGGGAATTCCGCGAAGACCTTGGCCACCAGAGTGAAGTTTATCTAATCTTTCCCAAGCTTCTGCCAACTCATCTTTTAGTGGAACGAATTTGTGAGAGGTATTAAAGTTTGTTACTTCAAAAAGTTTTTTTTCTGCACCGTCTAACATTTCTTCTAGTTCTGCATTTTCGTCATAACCAATGTGTGAGATGTGGTCTGAAGCCTCAATCAGTCGCCTCATCATGTATTTTTTTTGAACTATTTCTGCATAATAAACAACATTTGCCGATGATGGTACGACATTTACGATTTCCGTCAGGTATGTGTTTCCGCCGATTTGGTCAAGCCAACCTTTTTCCTTTAATTTTGCGGAAACAGAAAGTAAATCAATAGGGGAATGTTTTGAGAATAGTTCCATCATGGTTTCGAAAACTATTCGGTGCTTGTCCGAGTAAAATGAATCCATTGAAACAACATCAGTAATGTCGTGAAGACAATCTGGCCGTAGCATGACAGATCCGAGAAGTGCCATCTCCGCATCGAGGTTGTGTGGGGGGATTCTAAATCGGGTTACATTTGTCTGTGGGTTGATTTGTTGAGTCATTAAGAGATTGTATCATGCGAGGCTTTTTATTTGCTACTAGACAGAAAGTGTAGAAACTGTGGGTAAGATGGGGATTGTTACTATTGATTTAAAATTATAACTCTCTGAATAATACTTTTTTAGAGAGTTATTTTTTAGTAATTTTTGTTCCCTCAGAAGTGTCTTTGATTTCAAACCCAAGAGATTCTATTTCTAGACGAAGTTCATCACTTTTTACAAAATCTTTTTCAGTTCGAGCTTTCTCTCTCTGGTCAATTAATTTTTGAATATTTTCAGAAATTTCAAAATTTGAGGTCATGGCTTCATCCAGTTTCAAACCAAGCACTTGGTCAAAGTCAAAAATAAGGGCGAGTTTTGTTTTAGAATTTATTTCTTTTGATTTTACTATCTGCCACAACAAGCCTATACCTTTTGCAATATTTAAATCATCTGCAACACATTCTGAAAATGCTTTTTTATTTTCGTCAAATATTTTTTGGTCGAGTGAATGGGAGTCAGTGCTCTCTTTTTTTATATTTTGAATCGTTTCTTTCAGTTTGTTGTATGCAGTCTGTATTGCCTCGAGACTTTCCCAGGTGAAATTCAAACCGGTTTTATAATGTGTTGTAAGTATCAGGTATCGGAGAATTAAAGGATCAAAGCCTTTTGCTTGCAGGTCAGATACTAGGATTGAATTTCCGAGAGACTTACTGATTTTTTGACCATCTAAAAGCAGCCATTCATTGTGTAGCCAGTAGTTAGCAGTCTGGTGGCCAAAAGCCCCAAACGCCTGGGCAATTTCATTTGTATGGTGTACTGGGATGTGCTCATTTCCTCCAGTGTGAATATCGAAAGTTTCTCCAAGATATTTTATAGACATTGCAGTACATTCTATATGCCAGCCAGGGAAACCCATGCCCCATGGAGTTTCCCATTTCATAATATGATTTGGTTGGTTTGTAATCCAGAGCAGAAAGTCCCATGGTTTTTTCTTTTCTGGGTCTACAGTCACGCGACTTCCGGCTTCTTGGTTTTCTAAATTGAGATGTCCGAATTTTGCGTAGTCTGGAAATTTTTCAGTATCAAAAACCAGTCCAGTTTTTGTCATGTATGTAAAACCATTTTCTTCAATTTTTTTTATTAAATTAATTTGCTCTGGAATATGCTCTGTGGCACGACACAAAATATCTGGTTCTATGATGTTCAGAAATCTTAAACTTTCTTTAAACTGCTCAATATATTTGTCAGCAATTTCCCAGACGGTAATACCTTCGCGTTCTGCACCTTTTTCCATTTTGTCTTCACCTGTGTCAGCATCGCCAAGATTGTCTCCAGTCAGATGTCCGACATCAGTCAGGTTCATAACCCATTTTGTTTTATAGCCAAGATAGTTTAGAGAACGGACAAGAGTGTCCCACTGCACATAGGCGTACATATGGCCGATGTGTTGGTTCCAGTAAACTGTTGGCCCGCAAGAATAAATACCCACCTCATCTTTGCTGATTGGCTTGAAAATTTCCTTTTTTCCCGTCAGTGTGTTGTGTAAATAAATGTCCATAATCTTTCTATGCCCATTTCTTATGAATCACATAAGCTAGGGTAATAGCTGCAGAAGTCAGCATTATACCAATAATAATCCAAAATGCATTAGGGTTACTTATTATAGGCATACCTTCTGTTCTCATTGAAAAGATGAAGGCGATGACATTTAGGGGTAATATAATGAAATTAATCACGGTCAATTGTATTACGGTTTCGTTTTGTTTATTCGTCAGAAGGGAATTATTTGTATCTCTCAATTCATGTAAAGTATCCAAGTTTGACCTTATTGCAGTATTTATTTTTAAGTATTCCAAAGTGACCAATTCCATTTCGCTCCAAAATGATTCGCCGAACATCTCTTTTCCTCGGTGTTTTAACATCTCAAGAATTTCGTGGTGACCGTCCGTCACTTTTTTGAAATCAAGAAGTGTTCGTGTCACTTCAGAAAGTGAAATAACCATTTTTTTCTCTTCCCCTTTGAAAATTTTACTTGTTATATTTTCTGTAAGATTTTCTATATATTCCAATTCTTCAAAAAGTGAGCCGTATAACTCATGAAGCATTCCGACAAAAATGGAGTGGCTTGGAAGGTAACCATTTTTCTTTTCCAAGATTTCTTTCACCTCAAGCACCTTACCAAACTTATGGAGAGCATCAATAGTGTCGTATCTCGCTGTGATCAATACATTTTTTCCTATAACAAAATCAACCTCTTGGTTTTTTTCGTCTGAATGAGTGTGTTTGAAAGCGGGAAAATGAAGAATGCAGTAAATGTAACCTTCGTGAAATTCCAGCCTTTGCTTCGGAGTTCTTGAAGTTAATTCTTTGGCTACCAAGGGGTGAACATTGTAAGTGTTCATTATTTCATGGATTTCCTCAGGTGTTCCATGGTCAATATCAACCCAAGTTTCATTATTATATTTGTATGTATTAATCATACATACATTATATATCTTTATTCCATATAAATAAAATTAAATAGTCGGGTAATTCTTTGATTGACCTTACTGATTTTTTTTGAGATAATAACACGAATGAAAGAATTTTTTTCTAAAAGATATCATCTGGTATTAATAGTTGTTATTGCGATCGGCGGTTTATTCTACACAGGTTTTTATTTTGGTAGATATACTCAGTCGGATGAAAGTAAACTAGCTTCCATCTTGAATAAAGCAGACACTACAGGGTCCAAAACAGATTTCGCACCTTTCTGGAGAGCTTGGCAGATAATTAACGATAAGTATGTATCGACCAACAGCACCACTACTGATCGGGTTTCTGACCAGACTAGAGTTTGGGGAGCTATTTCTGGAATGACAAGTTCTCTTGGTGACCCATATACCACATTCCTTCCTCCTGTTGAATCAAAAAATTTTGCTGAGACGATAAACGGAAATTTTGAAGGTGTTGGAATGGAAGTTGGAATTCGCGATAATATCTTGACCGTCGTGGCTCCACTCAAAGGCACTCCAGCATACAGAGCCGGTATAAAATCTGGTGATAAAATAATTAAAATCAACGATACTTTGACGCTCAAGTTGAGTTCTGAGGAAGCCATAAAACTTATTCGTGGTAAAAAAGGAACAGAAGTAAAACTTTCCATTATTCGGGAGGGAGTGCCAGACCTATTTGATATAAGTATAGTGCGTGATGTCATAGATATACCTACTATTGATACTGAAGTAAAAAGCAGTATAGCTGTAAGTAGCAGTACTCCGCCAAAGCTGGCTGATATTAAAAATGATGTTTTTATAATTCGACTTTATAATTTCTCTGCCATATCAGCTAATCTTTTTAGAGAGTCACTTAGAAAGTTTGTAGAGTCAGGAAAAACTAAACTAATTCTCGATGTTCGTGGAAATCCTGGAGGATACTTGGAGGCTGCAATAGACATGGCTAGTTGGTTCTTACCAGCTGGCAAGACAGTTGTAAAAGAAGATTTCAGAAACGCAGAGGACGCGAAGGTTTATAGAAGTAAAGGTTACAATATATTCAACAGTAATTTGAAAATGGTAGTTCTTATTGACGGCGGTTCTGCTAGTGCTTCTGAAATTCTAGCCGGTGCCCTTCATGAAAATGGTGTAGCGACTCTTGTCGGCTCACAGTCATTTGGTAAGGGTTCGGTGCAAGAACTTATTCCAGTGACATCAGACACTTCAATCAAAGTAACAATAGCAAGATGGCTTACTCCAAATGGCACATCCATTTCTAACGGAGGTCTTACTCCTGATGTTGTGGTGAAGTTTGACCCAAAAGAATTTTTGAAAGGCAATGATACCCAAATGAATAAGGCTCTGGAGATACTTTCAAAATAAACTACTCAACTTTAAGTAGTTATGCTAAGATAACTGGATGAAAATAATATTACTTAAAGACATACAAAAAGTTGGTAAGAAGTTTGATGTGAAAGAGGTGGCCGAGGGTCACGCCTTGAATTTCCTTATTCCTAAAGGTTTGGCTATGGTAGCTACTCCACAAGCTATTGTTAAGGTAGGCCAGCAAAAAGACAAGATAAGTGCTGAGGAGAAAATACAAGAAGCATTACTTTTCAAGAATTTAGATACAATTAAAAACCTAACACTGACTTTGAAAGAAAAGGCAAACGAAAAGGGTCACTTGTTTGCTGGAGTAACAAAAGAAATCTTGGCTTCAGAAATACTTAAAGCCACAAGACTAAATTTAGATGCAGATTTTATTAAATTGGAAAAGCCAATAAAAACTGTTGGGGAACACAAGATTACTGTTGAGGCCATGAAAAAGAAAGTAGAATTTACACTAAATATCGAAGCTCAATAAACTAAAAAATCCCCGAGGGGATTTTTTAGTTAGACGACCGAGACGATCTTCTTGATAACCATAGTATTGTCAAAATGTTTCTGTCGCTTTATTCCAAACATAACTTTTCCGTCAATGAGTGAAAAGATAGTATGATCTTTTCCCATACCTACGCCTTTGCCAGGAAGTACATCTGTACCTCGTTGTCGGATAATAACTGATCCAGCTTGCGCTACATCTCCTTCAGTGATTTTAATTCCAAGGTATTTTGGGTTTGAATCTCTACCATTTTTTGTTGTTCCTGCGCTTTTTTTATGTGCCATTTTTTTTGTGTTACGGCTCACATATCCGGCGTGCTTCTGCGTTGGATTTCAAAAAATAATTGTCAACATACCACTAAGTATGTCTCCAATTCTTTTTCTTATCCGCCTTGAATCGCATCCGTATCTGTGTGCCTCGTATTTATTCCGAATAATTGTTAAAATTAC
Source organism: Parcubacteria group bacterium (assembly GCA_039740895.1). GTDB lineage: Bacteria > Patescibacteriota > Minisyncoccia > Phycocordibacterales > DATDWN01 > JBCLGS01. The sequence goes on along the minus strand of JBCLGS010000002.1, from coordinate 55,819 downwards.
AATGTCATGAGTATAAAGGATATTGTAGAAAAAGTAAAGCTCCAAATCAAACAATTCTACACACTGGTACTAATTCTTGTAATAGCCAGTCTTTTCTTCGCTTTGGGCCGACTTTCAGCTTTGGAAGAGCACAAATCTCCTATTAAAATTATTTACCCCAACAGCGACCAATCTGCCACCGTGGTGAATAGCACTCCTTTGACTTCTGCAGATGGGGACCATCTGCAGAAGTCAAATAATACGAGCGGGGAAGTGATTGGGTCCAAAAATGGTAAAAAGTATTATTTTCCGTGGTGTGGAACAGTGAAGATGATAAAGCCAGAAAATCAGATTAAATTTGCATCGATTGAAGAAGCAAAAAAAGCAGGATTTGTTGCAGGCAGAAACTGTAAGGGATTGAAATAAAAGCAGTCCTGTCGTCCATCCTCGTCAGCGAGGCTAGCGAGGATGGACGACAGGAACCAGGGCTCTTATGTTCGTAGAAGTATCGGCCACCGCCGATACTGTTTTACCAATCCTCGCTGATGACCCAGTAGGTGATTGTGTTCAATCAGCAGCGAGGTATTTTTCGAATAAACTCCAAATTTTGCAATGAATATGATATAATCGATTTTTATAATAATATATAAAAGGCAGTAGCCATTGTAGCTTAGCGGTAAAGCACGTCATTGGTAATGACGAGACCATGGGTTCGATCCCCATCAATGGCTCCCTAAAACATTTTGAGTACAAAATGTTCAGGCGAACAATTTTTTAATAAAAATTGTTTTTAGCCAGTGCCAAAGTAGTTCAGTGGTAGAACACTGCTTTCGTAAAGCAGGAACGTGAGTCCGATTCTCACCCTTGGCTCAATGGACGAATTAAAAATAGAACTGGAAACTCTAGAAGAAGCTATGAACAGCGCGGATTTTTGGAGTGACAAAGATAGGGCACAAGCGACCTTGCGCAGAATTGCCGAACTTAAAACAGAAATTGCTGGTGAGGGAAAATATGATAAAGGTAATGCTTTAATGACTATTTTTTCTGGAGCAGGGGGGGACGACGCAGAGGATTTTTCAGCAATACTTCTTAATATGTATTTAAAATTTTGCGATAGGAAAAATTTCAGTGTTTCTATATTGCACAAAAACGACAATGACCACGGAGGATACAGAAATGTCACCATAGAGATTTCTGGAAAAAATGCGTACGGAACATTAAAGCATGAGTCAGGTGTCCACCGTCTCGTTCGCATCTCACCTTTCAATGCCAAATCACTTCGCCACACATCTTTTTCAATGGTTGAGGTAATCCCAGAATTTGAAAAAATGACTGCAAAAGAAATGGAAAACGATATTCCAGACGATGATATTCGAGTTGAATTTTCAAAGTCTAGTGGTCCTGGTGGGCAAAATGTAAACAAACGAGAGACTGCTGTTCGAGTAGTTCACATTCCTACAAATCTTTCTGCTCAGAGTGATAATCAAAGAAGCCAGGCACAGAACAAGGAGAAGGCTATGCAGATTTTGTACGGCAAGATATACAAAGCTCTTGAGGAGGACAGAATTTCCAAAGAAAAGGGTATGTATGTTTCCAAAACAACCCAGATAGAATGGGGTAATCAGATTCGCTCATATGTCCTCCATCCATACAAAATGGTCAAAGACCACCGTACAGGCGTAGAGACAGGGAATGTAGATAAAGTTCTTGATGGCGACCTAGACGAGTTTATTGAAGCCGAAAAAGACTTAAAATAATTTTGGTCCCAAAACTTTTCTGCCTTCAGAAAAATGTTCTTGTCTACGACAAAACATTATTTCTGTTCGATTTCCGTTGTGCGGAAATAGTCTGCAAAAAGTATTTGGTGCATTGTGGCATTTAGAGTATAATGAAAGTATGATTTATTTTGATAAAGTATCTAAAATTTACGCGGACAATTCAATAGCTTTGGAAAACATTTCTTTCTCAGTTGAGCCAAAGGAATTTGTTTCTATTGTGGGACATTCTGGTGCTGGCAAGACAACTCTTCTTAAAATGTTTTTGGCTGAGGAAAAGCCAAGCGAGGGTAAAATATTTTTTGAATCAACAGATATTCACACTCTAAATAAAAATCAGATAAACGAATTTCGTCGAAAAATTGGCGTAGTTTTTCAAGATTTTCGGCTTATTCCAAATAAAAATGTTTATGAAAACATTGCTTTTGCTATGGAAGCAGCGGGACGATCTGATGACGAAATAGAAGCAGATGTGCCACATGTTTTGGAATTGGTTGATATAGGAAAGAAAATATGGAACTTCCCACACGAGCTTTCTGGAGGAGAGAAGCAGAGAGTGGCTATTGCACGAGCCATAGTGAACCAGCCAGATGTCATTATTGCCGACGAACCCACTGGAAACCTAGACCCACATAATACATATGATATTGTCCAGATATTGAAGAAAATAAACGACCTTGGAACGACAGTGATTCTGACTACACATAATAAGGGGGTAATTGATTCACTAGGGAAAAGAGTGATTACTATGGAGAATGGTCGTATTGTGCGAGATGATAAGCAAGGAAAATACATAATCTGAAACTTCCAAATTTGGCCAATCTCTGCGTTGAAATGTGAAAAATAATCCTCACCATACGACAAGTATGGCTCGAATTATTTTTCACATTTCGCCTTGACCTTGGCTAAAATTAGAAAGTTTCAATAGTGACTTAGATAGATTTTTAAGATAATATATATACATAACATGATTTGGGTAAATACAAAAAGAATAATTCGTGCGGGCTTTTTTAGTTTTTGGCGTAACGGATTTGTTTCACTTTCTTCCGTACTGGTTATGGTGGTAACTCTTTTTGTCATCGGCTCAACTATTTTTTCTGGAGCAATATTGAAATCGACCCTAACAGAAATAAAAAACAAAGTTGATATAAATGTTTATTTTGTTAACACAGCTGGAGAGGACGATATAATGTCACTGAAGAAAAATCTAGAACAACTTGCTGAGGTTGCCCCTCCTGTAATATATGTATCTCGAGAAGATGCTTTGGCTACTTTCAAACAACGCCATCAGAATGACCAGTTCACCCTTCAAGCACTAGACGAACTCGGAGACAATCCACTTGGTGCAACTTTAAATATAAAAGCAAAAGACCCTTCACAGTATGAAAGTATCGCTCAGTTTTTGCAGGGTAAGAATGCACTCCCCTCAGATGGTGGGAATCTGATAGATAAGGTAAATTATTTGCAGAACAAAGATGCTATTGACCGTCTAACAAAAATTATAAATTCTGCCAATAGTCTTGGTTTTGCATTGACTATTTTCCTTATTGTTATTTCTTTGTTAATCACATTTAACACAATTAGATTAGTTATTTATATGTCTAGAGATGAGATTTCTGTTATGCGTCTTGTGGGGGCTTCGGCCAGCTACATCCGTGGGCCATTTTTCGTAGCCGGTGTTATTTACGGATTTATATCAGCCATAATCACTCTGATTATTTTCTACCCTGTCACCATTTGGCTTGGAAGCAAGACAGAGGACTTTTTCGTCGGTCTAAATATTTTCCACTATTACACGGCAAACTTCGGACAAATTTTCATGATATTAGTTGGTTCTGGTATTGCCCTCGGAGCGGTTTCCAGTTATTTCGCCATACGCAAGTATTTAAAAGTTTAAGCTTTCCAATTTGGTTGGGATGATGTTTTATTATTTAATTAATCAGAACTCAGAAATCAGAATGAAAAAGAAAAATCACAAATTCATATTTATTGTTGGGGGAGTAATGTCAGGAGTCGGCAAAGGTATAGCATCAGCATCAATCGGAAAAATTCTTCAGAGCAAGGGCTTCAAGGTCAACCCAATAAAGGTTGACCCTTATTTAAATGTGGATGCTGGAAACATGAACCCTACTGAGCATGGTGAAGTTTTTGTGCTTGATTCTGGACTTGAGACAGATCAGGACATGGGAAACTATGAGCGATTTATGGAGATCGAGCTTGGTCCAGATGACTACATTACATCTGGTATGGTCTATAAATATGTTATTGAGAAAGAAAGAAATCTTGGTTACAAAGGTAAGTGTGTAGAAGCTATTCCACACATTACAGAAGAAATTATTCGTCGTTGGAGAAAGTCCGCAAACGACCACCAGTCCGATGTATCACTTATTGAAATCGGAGGAACGATTGGGGATTATCAAAATATCATGTTTATCGAGGCGTCCAGAATTTTGAAAATAAAATCTCCGCATGATGTGGCTTTTGTCATGGTTTCCTATCTTCCTATTCCAGGCTCTCTCGGTGAGATGAAAACACGACCTACACAGAATGCTGTTCGACAGCTAAATTCATACGGTGTTCAACCAGACATCATCATTGCTCGTAGCGCATTGCCACTGGACTACAAGAGAAAAGAAAAAATAGCTTTTTCTTGTGCTCTTCCAACAGAAAATGTTATTTCTGCTCCTGATATAGAAAGTGTGTATGATGTACCGCTAAACTTTGAGAAAGATAAAATAGCTAGCGTAATAATGAAGGCGCTCCACATGAGAACCAAATCACACAATGGTGATTTATATGAATGGAGAAAATTTGTTCAGAAATCAAAAAATGGAAAGAAAGAATTAAACATTGCTGTTGTTGGAAAATATTTTGACACAGGGGATTTTGTTCTCTCGGACGCTTATGTTTCTGTCATTGAGGCTGTGAAGTTTTCTTCATACTGGAATGACGCAAATACAAATCTAACATGGATAAATTCCAAAGAGTATGAAACTGACCCAAAGAAACCAGGAAATAAAATTGCAGAATTAAAAAAATATGATGGAGTGATTGTTCCTGGAGGTTTCGGAGAAAGTGGTATTGAAGGTGTTCTCATGGCTATTGAATATGTTCGAAAAAATAAAATTCCATATTTTGGACTTTGCTATGGTATGCAGCTCGCTGTCATTGAATATGCCAGAAATGTTGTCGGATGGGAGGATGCACACACAGCGGAAATAAATCCAAACTCTTCGCATGTTGTTATTGATATTATGCCAGAGCAGAAAAAACTTTTGGAAGAAAACAAATACGGTGCAACCATGCGACTCGGAGCTTATCCTGCAATTTTGAAAGAAGGGACTATCGCGTACGGATCATACAATTATTTACAGACACCTAGTGTTTGTGAGATATCCGAGAGACATCGACATCGCTACGAAGTAAATCCAGAATACATCGCCGAAATAGAAAAAGCTGGAATGATTTTCTCAGCCACTTCACCTGATGGACGACTTATGGAAATCGTAGAATTGCCAAAAGAAGTTCACCCATTTTTCCTTGGCACACAATTCCATCCAGAGTTTAAAGCTCGCCCACTTCACCCCCACCCTCTTTTTTCTGCATTCGTGTTGGCTTGTATAAAAGGGAAGAAATAATTTTTGCTTGACTTTGTTTTGCAAAGGTCTAGAATTATTATGACGAACTGCTGAGTAACGGAACTCCAGCTGTTCAAAGGCGCTGACATCCTTCTCCACTCAGTCGACGCCTTTTTTTATGTCTTTTTTCCTTGTAAAAATGCCGTTTTTCGGGTATTCTGATAAGTGTTTGTATTGCGGGATCTGCTAATGGCCCGCCCGCAACGCCTCGCACACTTCGGCTTGCGTGGCGGGCGGGTAAGGCTCCCTGTTTGTTCAAGAGCAAAGCGATTGAATACAAACAGCAGTAACGCAACTAAATATTACTTAAAATAGAGGGGGATTAGTAAGTTTGATAATAAAATATTGCGGGATCTGCTAATGGTAGGCAAACGCTCTCTGAAAGCGTGAATCTTGGTTCGACCCCAAGTCCCGCAGCCAAAAAATAGAATCAGGATAAAGACGATTTGATGTTTTACAGTTGAAAGAATTCGCAAAACTTTACAAAAAGCCTTTAGACTATTTCGTTAAGTAATATGAAAATGATGCCAAAAATCAATAAAATTATAATCAGTAAACAAGATGTCGTTCCATACATCTATTTTGTCTGCTCAATGGCTCAGCGAGGCAGAATGTACGGGGGTCTTAGTGGGAAAAGCGATTATATTGGAGGCGTATTTGATCGTTGGATTAATATCATTCCTGAAAGTATTATTTTTAATAAATATTTTCTTCCTAAAATAGCAGATAATCTAGAAGTTATATCTGATTATTATGAATATAACCCTAAAAAATCTGGTATTGCCCCAGATGTTCTGGGTGTAAAAATTGGAACAAAGGCAATACCATTTGTCGAGTATGTGAATAAATGGTGTGCCTTAGATAATGCTCCGCAAATTGAAGTTAAATCATTCAAAAAAGGACAGTATATGGTTAGTTTGAGAAATCAAGGTTACGACAAGCAATATCTTGTAATGGTTGAGACAGATCTTGATAGTGATTATTTACTGCCTTTTTTTGAGAAAACAGTTATAAGTGAAGATGTTTATGATAAATTAAAAATGGACGACAGTGTTTTTATAAAGACAAATGTAGATAAAGATCTATCATCAGTTACAAAGATTAGACGGGATAACACGAATTTAGGCTCCCTGAGACTTATTACAGTTTGTTTAGCGAGTGATTTTATGCAGTATTCCAACTTATGCAATGAAGGAGAAAGTCCATTTTACATAAAGGGAATAAACGAAACTCGAACACCAAGAATACTACCACGAACCGCGTCTTTTTCAGATTGGGTAAATAAAAAAATAGATAATTTATATAGTTGGAAAGAAAATAAATTGGATAACAATAGAAAGCACAAATTAATTGATATATATGTTGAAAATGCAGACAAAATTCAGGTTTTGAAAAACAGTAAAAGCTCAATTACAATATATACAATAGGTAAGGCAAAAATAAATGACATAGAATTAGAAACAAATAAAACCTATATCATCAAGTTCCAGTTATTAGATAGGTCTAGTTCAAAAAATGGTGAATATTTTATGCATAAATCTATTATAGATAAAATCCCAAATAAGGAGAATGTTATGCTTGATAATATAAGGAAATATATAAAATAATTTTCTTATTCCATTGCTTTCATCATCTGTTTTCCGACAGCTTCAATAACTGGGACACTAACAGAGTTCCCAAATTGCTTATATAAAGCAGAATCTGCAAGTTTAGGTATTTTATAACTACTTGGAAAACCTTGTATTCGTGCACATTCAAGCGGGGTTAATTTTCTGATACCTTTTTTATCTTTTATGATTGGCACATTATGTCCACCTGTACCCATATTTGCGGTTAGTGTCGGACAAACACCTCTTTTGTTTTCTCGGACATACTGCCTACGCCATTGATATACTTTTCCTTCTTCTTTTATAGAGCCTTTTAATTTTTCGAACAATGGCTTGCCATTGTAATAGTATTTTTCAGGTACATTTTTCTCTAATAAATCAGTAATTTTTACAGTTAATTTTACTGGGCTAGGAAACTCAAATTTATCTGAATAGTCTTTATTTCTAAAACCTATGATATAAATACGCTCTCTATTTTGCGGGATATTTCCGTACTCCATACTATTTAAAACTTTTGTTTTGACATAATAGCCAAGACTTTCTAAGGTGTCTAGAATTATTTGAAATGTTTTACCTCCATCATGGCTTTTCAAGTTTTTTACATTTTCAAGTAGAAAACCTTCAGGTTTTCGTGCATCAAGAATTCTTACAATATCAAAAAATAAATTGCCTCTGCCTTTCTCATCATTAAAACCTTGCCTATATCCTGCAATAGAAAAAGCCTGACAAGGGAATCCTCCGAGCAAGAAATCAAACTTTGGTAAATCGTCAATCCCGATTTTTCTAATATCCTCAATAACCAACTTTGAATCTTTAAAATTAAGGTCATAAGTGTCTTTACATTTTGGCTCAAAATCATTTGCAAAAACTGTTTTGAATCCGGCATTTTCAAAACCTAATCGTATACCACCGACTCCAGCAAAAAGATCGATTGTTTTGAATCCATGCTTAGTCTTTTTAGAAGGAATATCTACTGTTTCATTATTTATATTACTTATTATTTGAACGACAACACCTCTGACCTCTACTTCTTTTCTGTAAAAAGGAAGCATCGATTGATTTCTAGGTTCCAATCTAAATCTATTTTTATCTCGATACAATTTCTTTAAAGTTGCTTCATTATCGTCAATAATAGCAACCACTGTTTGTCCATTTTCAGCCACCGATTGTTTTTTGATTATCACGATATCGTTATCAAAAATTCCTTCACCAATCATACTGTCCCCAACAACACGCAAAGCATAGTATCCCTCGGCAGTTTTTATACTAGGATTGATTATGGAAATTGTGTCTTCTGTATTTTCAATCGCTTCTATTGGATATCCCGCAGTAATTCGCCCAACAATAGGAATCTCAACAACAGACTTGATTTCTTTCTTTAACAATAGACTTCTAGCTGAATTTTCAGACTTTGAGAGATATCCCTTATCTCTGAGGGAATTGATATGTTCGTGAATAGTAGAAACTGCTTTGAGTTTCAGTTTTTTTCGTATTTCTTCTATGGTCGGAGATATGCCATTTTCGGCAATATAGGTATTTATAAAGTCGAAGACTTGTTTTTGCTTTTTTGTGAGGTTTGACATATTGCAATTAAGATCAATTTACGCTACCATTTGATTATAACCGAACGGAAGCCGAAAGGCAAAGCTAAGTTATCCACATCCATATTTTATAAATCTAAACGATAAATTTATACCCATAGGTAACGAGGGGTATAGAGTATTAAATACTTTGGACGCAAACTCTGGTATACTTACCGCACGGAAGAATTCAAAAGGTGAGTTATTTACTATATGAAATACAAAATAATTTGTTGCCCTAATTGTGTACTCGAGCATTCTGACGAACTTCGCAAATGTCGCCCTTGCTAACTAAACAAAATCCGCTCCTCCAACAGATTTTGTTGTGAAGCGGATTGCGATTGATACCGAGTTAGTCTTTTACCTTCCATACTAACCCAAAGAACTGAAGGGTTTTGATGAAGTACCAGTTCACATCGAACTCGTACCAAACAATACCATGCCGTGCCCGAACTGGGTCGTAATGATGGTTGTTATGCCACCCCTCGCCCCAAGCCAGCAACCCGACCCACCAGAGATTGCGAGAATCGTCTGGTGTATCGAAGCGTCTTTTACCCCAGATATGAGTTGCCGAATTGACAAGCCATGTTTGGTGCCAGCCGACCACAACCGGTAATGTGACTCCCCACAGTACAGCAGGAACTCCACCAAAGATAAGGCAGAGTGTAGCTAGTACTACAGTCGGTAACCACTGAATGTAGCGTTTCCGGTAGAATGGTTGTCGGATGAGGTCAGGTACCCACTTGTTCAGGAAGACGCTATTTTGGAACTCTGGATTTGGATGCAGAATCCAATCCATATGGCTCCACCAGCGACCATCTCGAGGTGTGTGCGGGTCTTTGCCTGGTTGTTCGGTGAACTTATGGTGAATCCTATGAAGAGCCACCCAGATGATTGCCAAGCTTTGTTGACCGAGTGCAGCGATTGTCGCCATCAAATACTCTAGCCATTTATATGTCTCGTATCCCCTATGGGTGAGTAGACGATGGTAGCAGACTCCGATGCCGACACTGCTTACGATTGCCCAAACAGTGAATCCAAGAAGGATTCTGTTTGGGGTTGTAAAGAACAAAGCGAGGACGGCTCCGATGTGGAACAGCCCCATAATCACTGCTATTCCCTTGTTTAAGGGGAAGTTTTTGTCTTGTTCCATTGGAACCTCCATTTAGTATTCTAGCACAAATAAAACACTTCTCCATGTAAAAGTAGCAAGGGAAATGGGGGTCAGCCGCCATTTACGATATAATATAAATATGAGCGAAAAAATTTTAGTTAAAATACCTTATTTCGTTTACATCCTTCAATGTGCAGATAAAACTTTCTATATCGGGTCCACGAATAATCTTAAAAAGAGACTGCATCAACATAACAATTTAAAATCTGGAGCGCACTACACAAAAATTCGCAGGCCGACTGTTTTGATGCACTCAGAAAAATTTGAAACATATAGTGAATCTCGCCGCCGGGAAGGTGAGATAAAAATGTTGAGCAGGGAACAAAAATTGCAACTAATAAAAAGCACTAAAATTCCTTTAAAATAATAATTTTTGTTATACTTATGCTATGGAAGAAGAAAAAAGATTTTTAGATGTTCATCCAGACGTACTGAAATTGGGAGTTGTAAGTTTTCTTACTGACGTAAGCTCGGAAGCTATTTTTTCTGTATTTTCAATTTTCTTTACAGTAATTATGGGAGCGTCCTCGGCTCTTTTGGGAATAATAGAAGGGCTTGCAGACTTTTCATCATCATCACTTGACTATTTTGCGGGCTGGTTTTCTGATAGGTCTGGCAAGAGAAAGCCACTAGTTCTTGTCGGCTACGGTTTTTCTACTTTAGCAAAAGTCTCCTTGCTCATAGCAAGTTCTGTTACCTCACTTGCTCTTTTTAGAGTGATAGAACGCCTGGGAAAAAGTTTTCATGGCCCACCGCGAGATGCATGGCTTTCAGATGTGACTGAGCAGAGGAACCGTGGGTATGCTTTTGGATTACATAAAGCAATGGACAAATTTGGTGCAATTCTTGGTCCACTACTTGCTTATGCACTTTTGACCACACTAGGGGAGAAACTAAGCACTTTCCATATTATTTTCATTATCGCAATTGTTTTGGCAATACTTTCAGTGATTGTCCTTTCTTTTATGAAAGATAGACCGGGAACACCGCACGAAAGAGAGAACATTTTCAAAGCCTGGACGACTTTAAATGATGGGTTTAAATTTTATCTTATTCCAGCCAGCATATTCTCCTTGGCATATTTTAGTTTCGGTTTTCTTCTTTTGAGAGCATACACTGTTGGTTTCGCAATTAAGGATGTTGTTTTACTTTACGCACTATTTAATATTGTGTTTGTTATCGTTTCAATTCCTATTGGCAAGCTAGGGGATTGGGTGGGTAGAAAATACATAGTTGTTTTAGGTTATTTGATTTATATTATAATGTCTTTTGGTTTTATTTTCGCCACAAACAAATGGCAAGTTATTTATTTATTTGTTTTGTTTGGAATTTTTTACAGTATTGATGAAGCACAGAGCAAGGCCTTCATCGCAGACATTGAAACAGACAGACGCGCCACTGCTATTGGTGTGTATAATTTTATTACTGGTTTAGCATATCTTCCAGCTTCGATTATCGCAGGTCTTCTATGGGCACTTCATCCTACTTACGCTTTTCTTTTTGCTGCGGTAATAACTTCAGTAGCACTTTGTTTTTTTGTAATATTTAGATATAAAATCATTCCATCAAAAATTACTTCTTAGTTTTCCCCAGTGTGATGATGACAACAAAAATAGTATGTAGTATAATTTACATGTTGAATTATTAATAACTTGCATCAAACTAATGGAGCAGAATACGAATCAAAATTCATGTGAAGTTTGCAAAGGTCACATGGGAAATTGCAGTGGTAAGTATCATCATCAATACGGTCTTTTGAGATGGGTACTTGTCATCGTAGTTGTTTATATGATTTTCTCCCTAGGTATGAAAGTCGGAGAATTCAAAGGTATGCTTGGAGGTGAGTATGGTGGTGGTTCATATCGACATGGATATGGAAAAATGATGCGTGGTGGACAATGGGATGTTGTAACTCCTACTGCTACTGCGCAACCAGCACCAGCAGTTTTGAAGAATTAGAAAAAATAAAAAATAGCTTCACTCCTAGAGTTGGTCTGGAGTGAGGCTATTTTTTTGTAACCCAAAATTCTCCCCACTCTTCCAAGAAATCAGTGCTACTCCAAAGTTTTTGTAGTCCAACGCCAAAAATTATTTCAATATTATGTTCTTCGCAGATGTTCCATTCCGGAATTGATGTAGCGTCTACTCTATTTCCTCCCCTCGTAAAAACATGAGGTTTTATTTTCTTTAACGCTTCACAAACAGTCTGATCATTCTCTATTTCAAAAGGGATAACGAAATCCACTCCTATTATATGAGAGACTAGATAGCACCTTGTTTGTAAGTCCATGAAAGGTTTTCCTTTTTTATTTTTCAGAAAAGTATCTCCTTTTACCACAACTACTAAGACATCTCCATATTTTTTTGACTCAAAAAGATAGGATGCGTGCCCAGGGTGTATTGGGTCAAATCCTCCTGAGGTACAAACTATTTTTCCTAAACCATTTTTAATAAGATTAAAATCCTCGAAAGAAATAATAGGTGCTGGGCTCATAATAAAAAATTATTAATATCAATACAATTATAACCCTAAATAATTTTTTTGTTAATAGGGTTTAATTATTATTTTTACTTGCAGATGTGCCTGCGACAAATCCTGTAGTCCAGCAAAGCTGTAGACTGAAGCCACCAGATGGACGGTTTACATTTAGTATATCACCCACAAGATAGAGATTTGGAAATAGGCGAGAGGACATAGTTTTAAAATCAACTTCGTCCAAACTTACACCTCCACTAGAGACAATCGCGTTTTCAACGCCTAGAAGACCTTTAACTTTCATATTAAGTGATTTGAGAATTTCCATAAGTTTTATTCTGTCTTCTCTGGTCACGCTATTAGCTGGGGTTTTTGGATTGATGTCGGTAAGTTCAAGAATTACAGGGACCAATGTGCTTGGAATAATATCTGGTAGACAATTTTTTAATTGTTTTTTGTTTTGTTTTTTAAAAAGTTCTTGAAGCTCTGTATTCATTTTGTCCAAACCATATTGGGGAAATAAATCGATAGAAATAGTAACATCATCATGTTTCAAAAGATCTCCAACATGTTTACTCATATTTAAAATGGTTGGGCCACTTATGCCAAAGTGAGTGAAAAGCATCTTTCCTTTTTTTGCTTCTACTTTTTTTTCATATTGAACTAGTGAGATTTTTACATCTGACAGACTTAATCCTTGAAGTTTTTTGACCCATTCGTCTAGAATAGCAATTGGCACTAAGGCTGAGCTCGGTTCAATTATAGTATGACCAATTTTTCGAAGCCACGAAAATCCTTCACCTGTTGAACCAGTTTCTGGTCGGGATTTTCCGCCAGTTGCGAGTATAAAGTTTTTGGCTTTTATTTCTCGTCCATCTTCTAATGTGGCTGAAATAATTTTATTTTCAGAAGTTTTAAATCCAGAAACAGCCGAGTTGCACTGAATTGTTACATTATTATCTTGTATATATTTTTCCAAAACATCTAAAACAGATTGCGATTTGTCCGTGATAGGGAAGACACGGAGACCTGGCTCTACTTTTGTTTGGAGTCCTCGGGTATTGAAAAATTCTAGAGTTTCTTTGCTACTAAATTGTGAGAATGTAGAAAATAGAAATTTGCCAGCCTCCTCAAATTTTTCAAGGAGCTTACGAATGTCCATCTCGGCATTTGTCATGTTGCATCGCCCACCACCTGTTATAAGGAGTTTTTTGCCCAAAATAGAGTTTTTTTCAAGCAAAATGACACGAGAGCCATTTTCTCCTGCTCGCCCAGCCGCCATCAATCCTGCAGGACCACCGCCTATTACAGCCACATCCCAGACTGTTTCTTCTTTGTTTGTCATTGTTCAATCCTATCACATGGTATGGAAAATGACTTAAAGTAATTTCCGATACCTCTTTTCATATAGAAGTAAATGTGAAATAATATAATTCAAATGTCTCAAGATAACATATCAAAAATTAAAATAGCTTTTCTAAAATTCAAAGAGCAATTAGGTGAATTGAGTGAAGAGCAAGAAAAAATAATTTCTAATTTTAGACGACAGCTTGAAAAAGAAAAAATAGAAAGGTTGCGTAAAGATTTAAAAATGTAATTATGAATTTTGAACAAAAACAAAAAGAAGATGACTTGTCTTTAAAAGAGGGTACCGTACTGCCCGAAGTATCACCCGAAGCATTACCCTTAACAGAAACAGAAGAAATAAAAGAATTAGATCTAAAATCTGATGCGGAAATAGCTTCATTTGACGAAAAAGCAGACACTGTAACTCCAAATGTGATTGGTTTTGGCGAAAAGTTAGGATTTACTTCTGATGAGGTTACATCACGCATGGAATCAAGTGGCACAAATTCTGCACTAAGTGGCATCAAAGATTCAGCTAGTGAATTATATAAAAGTTTTAAAAAAATTATGGCTGTTGGAGTACTAGCTTCCATGGCAACCACCGCAGAAGCACAATCAGCAAAAAATCCTACTGAGGAGTTGCAAACTACTTCTGCACAAGAACAGGTTGTTGCGGGGACACCTTCAAGTAATGAAAGAGCACATATAGAAGTTAAAAAGGATAATCCTCAACGAAAAGCATTTGAAAGTTATGATGAGTATCAAAAATATGTAAAAGCTCATCCTACATATAATTTAGAAGGGGAATCTGAATTTGATAAACTTAAGATTGAAGCTGAACTTAATTATATAGATGCTGATGAACAAAGAGAGTGGTTGGCAGGAATAGTACACTCTAAAGAATATGCTGATAAAGGTAAAAAATTTGAGGGTCTATCTGATAAGGAAATAGAACGTAGAAGAGATATTGCAGTATCTGACAAGGTAAGAATTCAGGATCAACATCACCCTCTGGATGCAGGAGTTGCTGGGGAGTATACTCCTTATAATTCTGGAAGACCTGAATTAGAAGGTAAATATATTCTTAGTCCTCATACTTATTTAATGAATGAACCCGTGGCTATTCATGAGGGAGAGCATGCAATTACAGATGATAACAAATATATGTCAAGGTATGCTAAAAATTTGTACAAAGAAGCATATCGTCCATTATCCTCGGATGCAAAAGAGGATAATGAATATTTTTCTAATCCTACAGAAATGAACGCTCGTAAGCGTGTACTTGAATATGAATTGGAACAAAAAGGTATCTGGAAGTACGGAGAGACGTTTACTAAAGATCATTTAAAAAAAGCAATAGAATTAATGAATCAAGACAAATTAAGTGAAGGAACAACTGATTTTCTTAAGCGTATAAAACTTAAAAATCTTCCTAAGATTATGAACACAATAGCTGGAAAAATAGATGTCACCCCCGAAAATACCCAGCAAGATGTTTAAATAAATAAAGTGCCACTTTTTCATAAATAAACATGAATACAATAACACAAAAAGCTGGGGCTATTATTTTAAGCAATGAAAATAAAAACAACATTGCATTACTTTATCGTGGTAAGCAAAAAGATTGGTCCTTTCCTAAAGGCCATATAGATGCAGGAGAAGAGCCGACTCAAGCAATGATTCGTGAGATAAAAGAAGAAACTGGTTTATCTATAAAGATATTGACATCACTTAATGACCTATCTTATACCTCTTCAACTGGAGAAATAGTTTCAACTAAAATGTTCCTAGTTCAATCTGAAGATGATTCAACTTTGAAAAATGAATCTGATAATGACAGTATAGAATGGGTTTCGTACACAGATGTTATTTCAAAACTTAGTTATGACAATCTAAGGGAATATTACACAAATATTTTACCAACAATAAAAAGTTTTATTACTTCTGAGTAATCCAAAATTTGGTCCCACAATTTTTCTGCCTACGGCAAAAAATCTGTGATACACATTTTTTTAAGTGGCAAATTTTGGTCGATAAAAAATCCTCACAAAAGCGAGATTTTATTATCGACACAAATTTTGAAGGGCAAAATTTGACAAATAAACCAAGATAGTATATAGTGTCTGTAATTGAGCCAAACTCGAAGTTTCTGTTTGAGATTTTATTTCTCCAACTGTTAGAGGCAATTAAGTCTTTATTTGAACTAGGAGAAAGTAAAAATCTCAATTAATAATAAAATGGAAACAAGAAGAAATAATAGTCCGAAAGGACGGGTTTTTAGAAAACCCAGTTTTAATGGTGGAGGAAGATCTCAGGGATTTTCTTCAAGAAATTCACGAAGTCATTCTCGTGGAGGATTTGGTGGTGGAAAAACAGCCAGAATTGATCACGCTCGATTTGTAAACAGAGCGGTAGCTATCGAATCTGCTCCAAAATACATACCAGAAAATAAATTTGCTGACTTCGTCATAGACCAAAGGTTAAAGACAAACATTATTAAAAAGGGTTATGTACTACCAACTCCAATTCAGGATAAGGCTATTCCAAATGTTTTGACTGGAAGAGATGTTGTTGGTATTGCCAACACCGGTACAGGCAAGACTGCGGCATTTCTTATTCCTTTAATTCATAAGATACTCTCACAGCCAAATGAGAATGCTCTCATTGTTGTTCCTACAAGAGAATTAGCAATTCAGATTCAAGAAGAGTTGAAAGACTTCATTATTGGTCTCAATTTATTTTCAACTTGCGTTGTCGGTGGTTCACCCATCGGTAAGCAAATCCGAGACCTTAAATTTAGAAATGAATTTGTTATAGGTACTCCAGGAAGAATAAAGGATTTGATAGAGCGAAGAGTTCTAAACCTTATACACTTCAAAACTGTTGTGTTGGACGAAGCAGATAGAATGCTCGATATGGGATTTATAAACGATATGCGTTTTATGATGGCTCAGATGCCCAAAGATAGACATACATTATTTTTCTCAGCGACTTTTTCACAAGAAATTCAAGGGCTCATTAAAGAATTTTTAAATAACCCTGTAATGATTTCAGTGAAAACGCAAGATACTGCAAAAAATATTGACCAAGATGTTGTCCGTGTCAAACACGGTGATGATAAAATGGACATTCTTCACTCCTTGCTTATTCAAAAAGAATTCAACAAAGTTCTTATATTCGGACGAACAAAACACGGCGTAGAAAAGCTTTCTGAAAATCTGACGAAAAGAGGATTCAAGGCCGAGTCAATTCATGGAAATAAAAACCAGTCTGGACGACAACGAGCACTGGGGCTTTTTAAAGACAATCGTGTTCAGGTTCTTGTAGCTACAGATGTAGCTGCTAGAGGTTTGGATATCAACGATGTCTCACATGTAATAAACTTTGACTTACCAGCTACTTACGAGGACTATGTTCACCGAATAGGACGAACTGGTAGAGCCGGCAAGATGGGTAAAGCTCTGACCTTTGTTTAAAACTTCCAAATCTGGCGCATTTCGTCGTTGGAAAGCAAAAAATTATCCTCACCTTACAAAAAGTAAGGCTCGGATTATTTTTCACTTTCCGCCTAGAACTGCATCCAGATTTGGAAGTTTATTACTAATCTTATAAATTAGTGAATTATTTCTTTGGAATCAAAGATGCTTTTGTCGTACTTGCAATTTTTGCATCCTTAAGAGCTTTTAGTTCTGGTACAGATTTTTCTAGCATCTCAATGCTTTGAAAACCATAATAAGATTTATCCTTTATAATTAATGCCGGTAAATTATTTTTGACTTTATTGATAGAAATTAAAGTTTTAACTGCAGATAAATCAATATTGTAGTCAAATGAATATACACGAAGATCAGGATAATCTTGCCTTAGCTTTGTCAGGACATAGCCCTGTCTTTCACAGTCAGAGCAAGTGGGATCTGTTGAGTAGAAATATATAATTGATAAGGGTGTTTTATTACATTTTTGACTTATCTTATTCATTAAAAGATAATCTTTTATTTCTAATAGGGAGTAGTATTTTTTTAGATTCTGTACTTCTGGGTCATCAAAACCTCGCTCTCGCTCTGTGGAAGATAGCTTTTCTTCCAATATACCAAGCTCTTTGGATAAAGTTTCAGAACCAACATCTTTGCAAACAGATTCTTCTAACAAAGCAAATTGAGTTTCACTGGATAAAATATCAATATATATTTTATCCTGAATCCCTCTAATTTCGTCGATTTTTTTCTGGCTGAAATAACTGCTTAGATAAATTGCTGTAGCGAATATAATCGCAGTGATGACAAATGAGAAGAAGTATTTTTTCCAATTTATTTCGTTTTGCATAGTTTTATTATTATCTCCAGTTGGTTTTAACAGAAAAGACCGCGTTATAAAGTGCTTTTCCTAGCCATAATGGTGCAAGAAAAGTGTATAGAGTTAAAAAGTAAAACAAATCCATACCAAGTGTTATTTTGCCCTCAGACATTTTTCTAGATAATAGGATTATAGCTAATGTGCCTATAAAAACCATAAGGCTGATAATTGCTAAAAATTCTGTATTGATAGAGAACCAATCAAGATTAAATTGTGGTAGTCTGAAATTAAATCCCACAGTTTGGAATTTGGTATATCCTTTTAAAACAGCTTTTCCGAAACCAATTAATATCATTAGGACAAGATAAACCGCAGAAATAATGGATAAGCTAGCAACGGGAAGAATAAGTATCCCGAGATTTCCATATTTTTTCTTGAAGAAAAGAAAGCGGTAATCTATGGAATTTTTTATAAAGCCGTAAGCCCAACGCAGTCTTTGTTTGTAGAGTTTTCTAACTGTTGACGGGGCGACAGTGTAAACATAAGCGTCGTGCGAGATGACTATTTTATAATGGTTTGATTGCATTCTAAGTGCCATTTCCATATCCTCAGTTTGATGGGCGAAGCGGTAGCCTCCAAGGTTCTCAAAAACTTCTTTGCGGAAAATAGAGAATGCTCCGTGAGCAACATATATTGCCCCAATATATGATAATATTTTTTTTATGAATATATTCCAGATGTATTCAACTTTCTGAATTAACTGGACGATTGTTTTTGGTTGCCAGATTTTGATGGACGGTATCACTGCCATAGTTTTCTTGTCTTGGAAATATGTCACAATATTTTTCAGTGCATCTTTGTCAACATACGAATCAGCGTCTAAACAGCCGACCAACTCTGATGTAACTTTGGTTAAACCAAAATTAAGTGCCGTATATTTTCCCCCGTTTTCCTTGTGATAAATTTCTATTTGTTCTTTGTTTTTAAATTTCTGAATTATTTCCCAAGTATTGTCTGTGGATCCGTCATCAATAATAATAATTTTTAATTTATTTTTTGGGTAATCAAGATTAAGTAAAGAATGAATGGTTTTTGATATGGTGAGCTCTTCATTCCAACAAGGAACCATAATGGTAACGGTTGGATATTTCTTTACCCCGCGTTTTGCTTTTTCGCTATCCTCTTTAATTCCAAGTCGATTTTCAAAATATGTTATAAGAATAAACACCTCAAAATAGAGGGATATAAAAAGAAACACATATATAACCATGTTTGTCGCGTCTGTCATCTTTGTTTTCGTATCATACCACCCTTACCCAAGTATTTCAAGAGTTTTTATCACTTTTTATCTAATGGTGGCACTATATATTGAGACGGTAGTTTCCTCGAGTTTTTTGTGTAAAGCGTTGATTTCTTCTGCTGTAAGAGTCCGATCGAGGGATCTGTAAGTGATGCGATATGCGTAGCTTATATTTCCCTCGCCAAATTTTGCTACATTTTCATATTTATCTAGCAGTTCAACTTCTTCGGCCATATCACCTGCAATATCTCGAACTAGGTCAAAATAATTGTTTGGAATGAAATCGTTTTTTACTATAAATGAAATGTCTCTAACGATTGGAGGATATTTTGAAACATCAATAAATTTTTGTCCAAGTTTTAATTGTTTTGTGACGCGAGAATCTTTTGACCAGAGTAGTCGAATGTCAGGAAGCTCCATGCTGATGATTGCAAGTCTCTCCAAACCAAATCCGAATGCCCAGCCGTTATAGCCAGTGAGCCCCATCTTTTCGAGTATGTTTTTTTTAGGCATTCCTCCGCCCATAATTTCTACCCAGTTGCCGTTGATTTCAACTTCTATCTGAAGCGATGGGTCTGTATAGGGGAAAGTATCATCTAGAAAACGATATTTTACATCTTTTCCAAATGTATTATGGACAATTTCAGTTAGTATATTTCGGAGTTCATCAACTGGTATTATACCCATACTATCTGGCTGAAGAAAAAGCCCGCCCATCTGGTGAAAGATATTCATGTGTCTACGGTCAATCTCATCTTTTCTATACACTTTTCCGTAACACATAACCCCAAGGACTTTATTTTCCGCAATCTTTTGTTTGATTTCTGGAAGGTTTAAATAGTAGTACCACATGACAGTGTCGTGTGTACGGAGAACATTTTTTTCATCTACATAGTATGTATCAGATTTACTACGGGCAACATGGTCTGGGGCAAAGTCAAATAAATCAAAAAGAATATCAGTCCCAATAATTTCTGGAATATCAATATGGTCAAATTCTTTTAGAATTGGAAGGGAAATTACTTTTTCTTTTATTTCGTATAGAGGATTACCTTCCGTCCTGCTAAGGTCAGGCATATCAATATAGTGTCTAATACGGACTGCTTCGGCATCAGTTCTCCTCGCAAGTTCTTCTTTAAGGGCATTTTCTTCATCTCGAGATATTAAAAATTTAGTTCGTAACAAATCTTTTGATTGGTATATTTCATTCATAAAGACAGTATATGTAAAAAATTTGCTGGTGGCAAATTCGGTTGCTGTTGATAGTTTTTTTTGCTATAATGTAGATTACATTATTTACAAAAAATATCTAAAATATGGCTAAAAAACAAGCAGAAAAGAAGGTTAAGAATGGAGACGGATACGGAGCGGATGCGATCCAGGTGCTGGAGGGTTTGGAGCCTGTTAGAAAGCGACCCGGAATGTACATTGGTACCACGGGACAAGACGGTCTGCATCACCTTATTTGGGAAATTTTTGATAACGCTCGTGATGAGGCCATGGGTGGTTTTGCTGATGAAATTGAGGTAACACTTTTACCTGGTAATCGTATTCGAGTAACAGACAACGGTCGCGGTATTCCAGTTGATATACACAAACAAACAAAAGTTTCTGCTCTTGAAACTATTATGACCACACTTCACGCTGGAGGAAAATTTGGCGGTGAGGGTGGCTACAAAGTTTCCGGAGGTTTACACGGAGTGGGAGCATCAGTGGTGAATGCACTTTCTATTTATTGTAAGGTTGTCGTTCACAAAGATGGCGGTATTTATGTACAAGAATATTCGCAAGGAAAAAAGAAAACTAGTGTAAAGAAAATTGGAAACACAAAATTAAAAGGTACTATTGTTACTTTTGAACCAGACAAAGCAATCTTCCCTGAAATTATTTTTGACTTCAATAAAGTTATTGACCACTTAAGACAGCAGGCATATTTAGTTAAAGGTTTACATATTACTATAAATGATGCTAGCGCTTATACAGGAAAAATAAAAGACGACGATGTTTTTAAACTGTCTGATTCTTTTGCTGAGCTCGGCTTAGAAATTCCAAGTATGTCTTTCTATTTTGAAGGGGGGTTACTCTCACTTGTGAAATTTTACAATCACGATTTCAAACCAATTCACAAAAATGTTTTCTATATTGAAAAGAAAACAAATGAATGGGAGTCCGTGGAAGTTTCTCTACAATATGTGGATGATATTTCATCTCGTATACTGCCTTTTGCAAACAACATTTACAACTCAGAAGGAGGAACACATGTCACTGGTTTCAAAACAGCTCTGACTCGCACGCTAAATGCTTATGGACGAAAAAATAATTTGATTAAAGAAAGTGATGACAACTTCACTGGAGATGATGTACTCGAAGGTTTGACTGCGGTAATTTCCATAAAGCTTCAAGAGATTCAATTTGAAGGCCAGACAAAGGCTAAGCTCGGAACTGTGGAGGCACAGGCATCAGTTAATGCTGTTTTTTCTGAGGCTTTTAATTACTTTCTAGAAGAAAACCCAGAAGACGCCAGAGCCATCATAGGAAAGGTGGTGCTTGCACTCAAAGCCCGCAAGGCAGCAAAAGCTGCTAAGGACTCTGTATTTCGCAAGGGGGCACTCGAAGGAATGACTCTTCCAGGAAAGCTAGCTGACTGTCAATCAAATTCACCATCAGATTCAGAACTCTTCATTGTGGAGGGAGATTCTGCCGGTGGTACAGCGAAAGCTGGTCGCGACCGAAAGACTCAGGCCATTTTGCCGCTTCGAGGAAAGATTTTAAACATTGAGAGAGCACGACTTGATAGAATGCTTGAATCAGAACAAATCAAAAACTTGGTTCTTGCACTCGGCACTGCGATTGGCGACACATTCAATATTGAAAAACTTCGATATCACAAAATAATCATAGCAACAGATGCCGATGTGGACGGTGCTCATATTCGTACACTTATTTTGACTTTGTTGTATAGATTTTTCCGACCACTTATTGATGGCGGATTTGTTTACATAGCTCAACCCCCACTTTTCAAAATAAAAATTGGTAAGGAAATTCATTATGTCTATACTGAGGGAGAAATGGAAACTTTCAAAAAGGATAATGGAAGTGTAATGAACATTGATATATCAGATACTCTAGAGAATGTAGATGAAGAATTAAACAATGAAGATGATGATTCTGCGAAGGTTAGTCCTTCGCAGAAAGGTGACAAACCGAAAAACCAAAAAGTAAACATACAACGCTACAAAGGTCTCGGAGAAATGAACGCCGAAGAACTTTGGGAAACAACAATGGATCCCGCTAGACGAATTCTGCTTCAAGTCAAAGTTGATAGTACTGTGGCTGCCGACAAGGTATTTGGTATTCTGATGGGCTCTGATGTGCCAGCCAGAAAATCCTTCATACAATCCAACGCCAAAATCGCTACATTGGATATATAATTTAAAAAATCATTGTCTGGATATTTTTTAAGCAGTTATTGAAACTGGTATTGTAAACAGAGAGTTCGATATTTCTTTCTTTGAAAATTTTAGTGAAGCATTGAGTATCTCCACACCAAGCACATTACCATCTTTATCCATATCTGCGAGTACGAGATTAGCAAGACGGGCTGTTTTTTTAACAACTCCTTTCTTTATTCTTATGTAAACAGCATCTGCTGTTTTGTCGTAATTAATTTCCATAATATGCAGTTATTATAACATAGTTTGATCTGTCCACTTTATACACTACTTCTATTACTTTTCTTTCAATCGATTTTCTTACTACCATCATACCATTTTCAGATAGGCTTTGGCTATCTGGATTTTTAATTACATTTTTCACTAACACTGCTGAAATACCTCGTTTCATAATTCGGTATTTTGCATGATTAGTGAAAACAATTTTCATTATTTTCTGTCTTTAATCTCTGTGGTGAGTTTTGCGACAAGTTCATTAACCGTCATCTGGCCGAGCTGACCGGAGTCACGGGATTCGAGTGTGACAGTGTTTGCCTCAACCTCTTTATCACCTAGTACAATCCAATACGGAGTTCTATCATTTTTTGTAGCATGGACTTTTTTACCCAGGTTTTCATCATCATCATCAAACTCTGCGCGAATGTCATTTGCGCGAAGTGTCTCATAAACCTTTTTAGCATATTCATTGTGACTTGTTCTGACAGGAATGACTTTGACTTGTACTGGTGCAAGCCAAACAGGGAAGTTTCCGGCATAGTGTTCAATAATAATTCCCATAAATCTTTCAAATGATCCAAAGATGGCAACATGTAGAACAACCACTCGATGTTTTTTTCCATCATCACCGATATAGTCCATTTCAAAGTTTTCTGGTTGGTTGAAATCAAGTTGGATAGTCGTTAACTGCCAATCACGACCAATTGAGTCTTTCACCCCAATATCAATTTTAGGACCATAAAATGCGGCTTCACCTTCTTCAACACTATATTTCACACCCCATTTTTTTACTTCATCAATCAAAATTCCTTCAGCTTTTTCCCAGACTTCATCACTGCCAAAATATTTTTCTTTATTTTTTGGATCCCGGATTGAAATTTTAACTTTGTAATCATTAAAACCAAACATACTATAAACTTTTTGCATTAGACCAATAATCATTTTTATTTCTGATTGAATTTGGTCTTGTCTTATAAAATGGTGAGTGTCATCTTGTGTAAGATTTTTTACCCGCAAAAGTCCAGAAAGTTCACCACTTTTTTCGTTTCGATATACTGTTGTATTTTCGGCAAGTCGAAGAGGTAAGTCCTTGTATGTATGTTGCTCAGCATTGTATATCTCAAAGTGGTGAGGACAATTCATAGCTTTCATTACAAACTCATCACCATTTTCGTCTGTCATAGTTGGCATCATTGCATCATATTTACCCATATGACCGCTACGGATGTACAACTCTTTTCTAGCAATATGTGGAATCGTAACAAACGAATATCCAAGTTTTTCTTTTTCATATCGGATCATTTTTTCCAATTCAGTTCTGATTATATTTCCTTTTGGAAGATACATTGGTAATCCTTTGCCGACCAAATCCGAAACAGTGAAAAGACCCATTTCTTTTCCTATTTTTTTATGATCTCGTTTTTCCGCTTCTTCTCGAAGTTTTATATATTCTTCTAATTTTTCTTTTGACTCAAAAGCCAATCCATAAACACGAGTGAGCATTTTGTTTTTCTCGTCACCTCGCCAGTATGCACCAGCAACTCGTTCGAGTTTCCACCCCATGGCAAGGACCGTCCTTGCCATGTCATCGGTGTGACCTCCACGACAAAGGTCAGTGGATTCTGTGTCGCCAGTTCCGGATGTGTATAGAGTGATTGATTCTTTTTTCTTATTAATTTCCTCAATGAGCTCTAGTTTGTACGGATTTCCAGCAAAAAGTTTTCTAGCTTCGTCTATAGAAATTTCTTTTTTCTCAAAACCTTTCCATTTTTTTGCAATTTCTCGCATCTTGTTTTCTATCTTTTCAAAATCCTTATCCGAGATTGGGGTCTTAAAATCAAAGTCATAGTAAAAACCTGTGTCTATAGCAGGTCCAAGAGTGGGTAATGCATCTGGCCAAATTTTTAAAATGGCAGCCGCTAATAAATGGGCGAGCGAGTGTCTATTTTGTTGAATTTGTGTTTGTTCCATTTATTTATCATAACAGTTTTTTCGCTATGTGTATGCTTGACAATTAGTTAAAAAGGGTATATAATTGCTAATGGAGATAAAAAAAGGAGGGCTCTATGAGCCTTATTCACATTCTTGTCCGTGATAGTTATCACACGGACACAATCGCAGAAAACCTTCGTGCCTATTTTGGCAAAAAGGTCGTCTGCCACAAAGACAATGTTCCTGAGGGTGTAACAATTGACTTGTTCTTTCTCTCAGGAATGAACATCCTCACGGGTGGTTCAGACTACGTCTCAAATTTCAAGCGACTTGGGTCGCTGAAATCAAAAGTTGTAGCAGTATCCGTTGACGATGGCTTTCTGAGGGAGATTGGGAGACATCCAGAATTTGGAGTCGACTTCACTTTTCCCAAAGGAAAGCTTATGAA
The DNA here is from genome assembly GCA_039740895.1 of Parcubacteria group bacterium. Classification (GTDB taxonomy): domain Bacteria; phylum Patescibacteriota; class Minisyncoccia; order Phycocordibacterales; family DATDWN01; genus JBCLGS01. The sequence continues at coordinate 30,602 of JBCLGS010000002.1, read as the reverse complement.
ATTACCATTTGCTGACAAAGGGATAGACAACGCCGAGTCCATCTTGGCGAAGATCCTCGCAACTGTCTCCTAGAGTTGCCCAAACCGCCACACCAAGAGAAACGCCTCGTCGTTTTCTCAGGTGAGGCGGTTTTCTTTTTATATTATATTTTGATTTTTTACTCCAACGCTTTTAATTTATCTACCACGATACTCTTCCCCTCATTTCTTGTAGAGAAAGACCCTTTGACCACTACGCAACTCTCGGGGATTAGGATATCCTGAAATTCTTCAAATATTTTTGGAAAAACCACGCATTCAATAGAGTCAGACAAATCTGCTAGTCGCATGAAAATCATTTTGTCACCTTTTTTTGTCATTACATCTCTGACTTCTTCTATAATACCTGCTACAACAATTGGCTGTTTGTCTTTAGCTGTTTCCTTAAGTTTTTTTATATCTAAACCTCTTCCTTCAAGTTTGTTTTTGAAACTGTCTAGTGGATGACCAGAAATATACAAACCAAGAAGTTCCTTTTCCCAGACCAATCTGTCGGTCGGATTTGTTTCCGGAGCTTTTTCCAAATGTATGTCTTCACTACTGTCGTGTGTTGGGAGTAATCCGAAAAGTGAGTCTTGAGCATTTTCTTTGTTTCGTTCCTCTTTGTTGAATTGAAGTAATTTTTCCAAATTAAATAAGAGCGTGGCTCTGTCTCTAAAAGCATCCATCGCTCCAACTTTGATAAGTGACTCAAGAGATTTTTTATTTAAATTTTTATCTTTTATTCTTCGTAAAAAATCTGACAGTGATTTGAATTCACCATTTGTTTTTCTTTCTGTAATTATGGATTGCCCGATACCTTCACCAAAGTTTTTGATAGTAGTAAGCCCGAAGCGGATGGAATCTTTTTTTTCAGTTGAATTTTTTTGCAGAAGGATCTCTTCTGCAGAATTTTTGTGGTTACTGTCCGATGAGTACATCGTGCCTAAGTGTCCGTCAGTTTTCGCTTCGCTCATCTGACTTCCCTTAACAACAGAAAATCCACTGAATGATTGATTTATATCTGGAGGAAGAACTGGAATATTCATACGCTTACACTCGTTGATTATTTCGGCGATTTTTTCTATATCGCCTGACTCAGCCGTAAGTACTGCAGACATATATATAGCAGGGAAGTTGGCTTTCATGTACGAAGTCTGATACGACACTCTGCCATAGCTGGCGGCGTGAGCTTTGTTGAATCCGTACGCAGCAAAAGGCTCAATCAGTTTCCAGAGCTCATTTGCCTTTGCTTCTGTCATTCCGTTCTTAATAAGACCAGCCAGAAGCTTTTCTTTTTCAGCTTGCATCACGGCTGGGATTTTCTTTCCCATGGCTTTTCGGAGCTTATCAGCTTCAAGCCAAGAATACCCACCTAGCTCAATAGCAATAAGCATAACATCGTCTTGGTAGGTAATAACTCCAAAAGATTGGTCCAAAATATTTTTCATTCTCGGATCAAGAAATTTGATGAGCTTTGGATTGTGTTTTCTCTCAATATACTGAGGAATACATTCCATTGGACCAGGGCGATAAAGTGCGACCATGGCGTTAATATCAAAAATTGTCGTGGGTCTGAGTTCTTTGAGCCATCGTGTCATACCATCACCGTTGAGCTGAAAAAGACCAATAGTTTCTCCTCGAGCAAGCATGGCAAAAGTTTTTTTGTCGTCTAGCGGTATGGCTTCAATATCCATTTTAATTCCTTCAATTTTTTCAACTCTATGTACTGCATCAGCCAGAATGGAAAGGTTTCTAATACCAAGGAAGTCAAACTTTAAAAGACCTGCGTCCTCTACAGCATACATATCGTACTGAGTAATAATTTTGTTGTCTCCTTTCGTGTCGTATTGCAGTGCAATGAAGTCAGTAAGTGGTGTGGGGGAAATAACCACACCAGCGGCGTGTACAGAAATATGGCGAGCAGAACCTTCAATTTTTTTTGCCATATCAATAATTTTTTTGACATCGGCATCTTTTTTATACAGCTCTTTTAGTTCTGGAACTTCTTTGACTGCACGCTCAATAGTCATGGGAAAACCCTGAGCGCCCATAGGTATTAATTTGGCGATATTGTCTCCTGTACCGTATGGAAGACCCATTGCACGCGTCACATCACGGACAGAGCCACGAGCGGCCATGGTGCCGAATGTTCCTATTTGAGCCACTTTATCATTTCCATATTTTCGTCTGGCATATTCAATCACTTCATCACGACGGTTGTCGGCGTAATCCATGTCGATATCGGGAGCAGAAGGTCTTTCGGGATTTAGGAATCGCTCGAACGGAAGTTTGTAAACAAGAGGATTAACTTTTGTAATTCCACAGAGGTAGGTGACAAGGGAGCCTGCGACAGACCCTCGAATGTTTGTGAAGATTCCATTTTCATCAGCAAATTTTAGGAGGTCAGACACCACGAGAAAGTAAGGTGAGTAACCCTTATCTTTAATAACCTTAAGTTCATATTCCATACGCTTCGTCACTTCATCCGTTTTTTCGAGACCACGCTTTTCAATGCCCAGAAGTGTCATCCTACGAAGCTCATCGTCGTATGATAGACCACTTTCTACAATGAAGTTTGGAAAAACCCAACTACCAAGTTTTAGTGTGAAATTACATCTCTCAGCGATTTTTTCCGTGTTCTCCAATGCCTCTGGTAAATCTTTGAAATATTTTTTCGCTAGTTCTGGGGAGATGAAAGAAAAATCATCAATATCTCCAGAATTAATTTTTTCTGAAATATCACCGTTTGATTGCACAGCCATTAGTGTCTCACGAGCCAGCCTGTCTTCTGGAAGAAGATAATACACATCATGTGCTGCCACTACCTGAGTTTTTGTTCTTTTTGCAAAATCAATCATCAAAGCCATTTTTTCCGTATGACCTTTCATTTCAGGATGATGAGTCACTTCAATGAAAAAATTATTTTCTCCAAAAGTTTTTTTATACCAATTTAGTCTTTCAAGAGCTTGTTCCTCATGTGAAGTGCTTAATGATTGTAAAATATCATTTGAAAAAGATGGAATTATAGCGATAAGACCTTCGTGGTATTTTTCCAAAATTTCTTTGTCCACACGAGACTTGTAATAAAAACCCTCTAGATGCGCCTCTGTCACCAGTTTTATTAAATTCCTATAACCGGTTTCATTTTCTGCAAGTAGCACAAGTCGATATCTCTCCTTGTCGATACCTTGTTTGTCGTGCCGTGAGCGATAGGCGACATAGGCATCAATACCGATGATTGGTTTGATTTCATGTTTCCGACATTCTTTATAGAATTCAATCGCTCCGTATAAGTTGCAATTGTCAGTCAAAGCAAGAGAAGTCATACCCATTTTCTTGGCTGTTTTTACCAACTCTGGAATTTTCGGTAGAGCATTGAGTAGGGAATAGTGTGAGTGCGTATGTAGGTGAGTAAATTTGGATGTCATGTTGCCACAATTGTAGCATGATTTTACTTTTCAGCTCTGTTGCTTTTTATGCTAAAATTAGTCTAATGACTTGGAGATTTCCAGCTGTGTGTTTTGTTATATTTCTTGCGTTGATATCGTGGGCATATTTAATATACAACAAGGATGATTTTAAGAAAGTGCCAGATATAGAGCGGGCGTCTATTTTAGTAATAAAAAATAATCAAACAGAGGATTTAGGGATTTCCATTATCTCTCTCGGAGATATGATGTTTGACAGAGGGGTGGAACAGGCGATGAACAAAGGCACAAATCCTTTTGAATTTATACATTTTAATAATAATAGTTTTAAAGTAAAAGTGGATTTTGTAATGGGAAATCTTGAGGGTCCGATTACAGATGCTACAAATTGTCAGGTTAAAGCATATTCGTTTAAATTCGCTACCACCACAGGATTTCTTTTGAAGAAAAATGGTATTGATGCTGTCAACATGGCGAACAATCATTCAATGGATTGTTTTCAGAAAGGTTTTGAAGATACTAAAAAATATTTGGAAGAGGCAGGGGTAGTTGGTTTTGGTGGATTTGAAAATGCTGAAAATACAAAAGAGGTTGTTGTAAAAGGTCACACCATAGCACTTGTGGGAATAGATATGACACTTTCAAATCCAAACATATCTGAAATCGGTTTGAAAATTACGGAATTGAAAAAGAGGAATGATTATGTTTTGATAAATATTCATTGGGGTGAAGAATATTTAGCTCTACCAACTCAAAAACAAATAGAAACAGGACACGCACTTGTAGATGCTGGAGCAGATGTTATTTTTGGGCATCATCCTCATGTTATAGAACCAATTGAAGTGTACAAAGGTAAAACCATTTTTTATTCACTTGGCAATTTTATATTTGACCAAACAGATGAAAATGGAAAAAAGGGAATCATTGCTCATGTAATTCTAAAAGACGATGGAACACAAACATACGAAGCACTCACTTACTACATTGACCGTATGCGCCCACACCTGACTAAATAGGTCTTAATTCTTATGCTAAAATAGCGAAATGAAATATATTGTCGGAATAGATGAAGTTGGGAGAGGGCCACTGGCGGGTCCAGTTTCAGTCTGTGTGGTTGTTTGTCAGTCAAAGTTTTATACCAAACTAAAGAAAGACAAACGCCTACCACCACTGGGAAAAGACAGCAAAAAACTCTCTCTCGAATCCCGTCAAAAGTATTCAAACTATTTAAATGAAATCTGCAGATGGTCCCCATCTGCAGAATCTGCAGATGGGGACCATCTGCAGATTCAGATTGTACATATTTCAAATACAATAATTGATAAAAAAGGTCTTTCATTTGCTATTAAATATGCGATTGAGAAAGGTATAAAAAAAGTTATCCAAGAGCGGTCCTTGGATAGTTATCAGATTCTTCTTGATGGAGGGCTAAAAGCTCCGAAGGAATTTGTAAATCAGAAAACAATAATTAAAGGTGATGAAAAGGAGCAGATTATTGCTTGGGCAAGTATTTTGGCAAAAGTTTCTCGCGACGCTATTATGGTCAAATCCCACAAAAAATTTCCAGAGTATGGTTTCCATGAACACAAAGGTTATGGAACGAAAAAACACAGAGAAGCTATAAAGAAATTTGGTTTGTCAAAACTCCACAGAAAGTCTTTTTGTAAGAATTGCATAAAATAAAGTATTTTAGGAGACTTCGCAGGCGGGTAGCCGAGACTTGAGGAAAATCGTACCAACGATTTATCCGTGCTCCGAAAACACTTTATTTTATGCAGTTCTAAAAACATAGGCTTGAAAAATGTTCTGCTTACAGCAAACATTATTTCATGCACGAATTTGCTGGTGGCAAATTCGCTTGTGATTTTAGAAGGAATATGATAATGTTCTAATATTATGGTTGTAAGAATGCGACACACAAGGAGCCAGCGAGGAAATACACGATCTCACCACAGATTGTTCAACCCTGCTGTTACTCTAGACAAAACTACAAATGTTCCTCATTTGCGACATCGAGCGTCTCTTCAGACTGGTCAGTATAAAGGCAGAACAGTTATTGATGTAACAGCAAAACTAGCTAAGAAAGCCAAGAAGGAAAAAACAAATAATAAAAAATAAAAAGAGGATTATGCCTTTTTTTGAGATGTACATTTACTTTCTTTTAATATTTTTGTTATACTGTACACATAAATGGCTAACAGGCACCTTTCCAGAAGCATAGTTCTGCAGTCCTTATTTGAATGGGACTTCAATCAGAAAACATCCTCAGAATCTGTGGAGATATTTAATCGCAATGCCAAAGAATTTGGAGCTGGCATGGGCGATTTTTCTTTTATGGAAAATTTGATGAAAGGGGTTATAGACAAACAAAAAGATATTGATTTAATAATAGAGAAGGCTGCCCCTGACTGGCCAATAGATAAAATCTCTGTGATGGACCGAAATATTCTCCGTATTGGCCTTTATGAGCTCCTTTTTTCCGACAGAGGACAAGTGCCACCAAAGGTAGCTATCAATGAAGCTATTGAGCTTTCTAAAACATTTGGAGGGGATACTTCCAGTAAGTTTGTAAACGGAGTTCTTGGAGCAGTATACAAAGAGCTTGGCGAGCCCGGCAAAGACGAAACTTCTAAAGACAAGAAAAACAAAGAGATGGGTCCTGTAAATATTCCTATTGAATATCTCGCAGGAGCTGTGGTTTACGCTAAAGAAGGAGAAGATGTTTATCTTGCACTTGTCCATGATGTTTTTGGGCGATGGACTTTATCAAAGGGACACATCACAGGAACGGATCCAGAAAAAGAAGTTGCTCAGGTAATAGAGGATGAGATTTCCTTACCTGTGGAAGTAAAAGAAAAACTTGGTTCGAATGAATATCTGACATACCACCCAGAAAAAGGAAAGATAAAAAAGAATGTTACATATTATCTAGTGGAAGCGCCTTATGTAGAAATCAAATTAAAAAACTCGGGTGGACTGGATGACGCAAAGTGGTTTAAAATGGGTGATATACTTGACTTGAATTTTTATAATGACATTATGCCGCTGGTCACGAAAGCTATTAACATTCTATTGAAAAAATAACTCTGGTCTTTTTGTCCAATCTTACCACAAGGGTACTGCTTATTTTCTAACTCGCTTCGCTCATAAGAAAATAATGGAGCATTGTCTAAAATTTAAAAATGTTTGTCACCATACTACTAAGTATGGCTTCGCACATTTTTAAATTTTATACGCGACCTTGGTCAAAAATCCACAGAGCTCGGCAAAGAATTGAGGGTTTTTTGCAATAAGCTGGTTTTGTGTTATATTACAAACATGATTATAGATTTTACAGAATTTCAAATGAAAGCGGGGCTAGCATTCAAAGATGTTGGTCTTTTGACGCAAGCTTTTGTACACCGCTCATATATCAACGAAAACAAAGCATCAGGACTTTCTCATAATGAGAGATTAGAGTTTTTAGGCGACGCTGTTTTGGAGCTTGTTATCACAGACTTCCTATACGCAAAATACCCAACTAAGCCGGAAGGAGAGTTGACCGCTTATCGTTCTTCGCTCGTGAATGCTACTACATGTTCAGAGATTGCCACCAGACTTTCTATAAACGATTATCTACTTCTTTCAAAAGGTGAGAGTAAGGACATAGGACGAGCTAGACAATATATTTTAGCCAATGTCTTAGAGGCACTTATCGGAGCAATTTATCTTGACCAAGGATATGATTCTGCCAAGGGTTTTATCGAAAGAAATTTCACTCCACTTATTGATGATATTATTTCTGCAAAAAGTTTTATTGATTCAAAATCATTGTTTCAGGAAAAAGCTCAAGAGTTTGATGGTGTTACTCCATCATACAAAACGATCAAAGAAACTGGTCCAGACCATGACAAGAAATTCACCGTTGGTGTTTATATTGGCAGAAATTTGGTTGCTGAAGGTGTAGGCGATTCAAAGCAAGATGCGGAACAGGTGGCGGCCCGATTGGCACTTGAAGTTCGGGGCTGGAATTAAATAAACTTTCATATTTGGACAATCTTACCACAAGGGTACTGCTTATTTTCTAACTCGCTTCGCTCATAAGAAAATAATGGAGCCCTAAAGGACTGCTGTTTGCAAATCAATCGCTTCGCTCTTGAGCAAACAGGGAGCATCGTCTAAAAAACAAAAATAATTCTCACCATACCACTAAGTATGGCTCTAATCATTTTTTAATTTTCCTCCTTACAGGAGCAGTACACCTTTCACATTTTGATTACAAAATGCTCAAGGTCTTGCGAAATGATAATATCATTTCTCACTCGACCTTGGCTCAAATCTGAAAATTTATAAAAAATTTCCACGACCGTTCATTTTTTTGGTATACTAAATATAATGTATCTGAAAAGTATCGAGCTTACTGGTTTTAAATCATTTGCTAAGAAAAGCGAGCTGACATTTTCATCTCCTATTTCTGCTATCGTAGGTCCAAACGGCTCAGGCAAGTCCAATGTGGCTGAGGCCTTTCGATTTGTGCTCGGCGAACAGTCTATCAAGTCTCTTCGAGGAAAAAAGGGTGAGGATTTGATATTCAACGGCACTGGTGATTCACCCCGGGCGAATCGGGCAAGCGTTAAGCTTGTCTTAGACAATACCTCACGATTTTTACCGGTTGATTTTGAGGAGGTTGTTATAGAGCGAGTGGTCCATCGAGATTCTGTAAATGAATATTTAATAAATGGTTCCCATGTGCGACTTCGAGATGTAGTGGAGCTTTTGAACTCAGCACATATTGGAGCTTCTGGACATCATATTATTTCTCAAGGTGAAGCGGATAGAATTTTGAACGCTAGTATCAAAGAGCGTAAGGCAATGATAGAGGATGCACTTGGCTTGAAACTATATCAATATAAAAAACATGAGAGTCAGAGAAAGTTAGAAAAAACTCGGGAGAATATTGCTCAGGTAGAATCGCTCCGTCGCGAAATAATGCCTCATATTAAATTTTTGAGAAAACAAGTAGAGAAAGTCCAGAAGACATTAGAGATGAAAGAGGATTTAAAGCAGAGGGCAATGGAATACTGCAATCGCGAAGGCCAATATATAAAAAGTAAATCAGAAAAAATATCTAGTGAAAAAGAACCACTGGAAAAAGAAATAAAAAAACTTGAAGAAGAATTGACGAAAGCTCGGTCTGTTTTAGAAAATGTTACGCACAAAGACTTGGTCAGTGACGAACTGATGATTCTTGAAAAATCTTTGCATGATATCCGCGAAGAAAAAGATTCGCTCTTCAAAGAGTTTGGAAGAATTGACGGTGAACTTTCTTCCCTCGCACGAATGGTCCGAAAACAAGAAGAAGTCACCTCATCTTATTTACACAAGACAGTTACTCTAGTTTCAGTGGAAGCTTTGCAAAAAAGTTTGGAGGAAAAAATAGTTCAAGCTAGAGAGACCAGAGACACTGAGACACTCTTGCGAGTCATTGATGAAATAAGTAGAGCCCTACAAGATTTTGTTGATGATAATAAAGACCGAGTGGACACCCGCCTGAATGTAGTCGGGCAGGTGTCACTTCTTGCTGAGGCGGAGAGGGATATTGAAAATCTGAAGAGTTCAAAGGGTGAAATTGATTCAAAAATAAATGGAATGAAATCTCGTGAGACAGAACTTGCAACGCAGTATAATTCACTGAAAAATAAAATAGAAAAAGAAAAAGATTCAAATCGTGATGCAGAAAAAGACATTTTCAGAATTATGGCGGGAGGACAGGAAGCTCGGTCAAAACTTCATACTGTTTCTGCCGAAGAAGAAACACTTAGGTTAATCAAAGAAGATTTCAAGCGGGAACTTACAGAGCTTGGGATGATGCTTGGTACGAGTATTTTGCAATTTTCCGCCTCATCGGACGGATCCGCCTTTGGCGGAGAAAGTATTCCTTTTAATTATGATGAGCCACGTAATATCCAGGAAGAACGCAGGCGGGCTATTGAGAAAATAAAAATCCGATTGGAAGACGCTGGAGGTATTGGCGGTTCCGAAACAATGAAAGAATACACAGATGCTACTGAGAGAGATGAATTTCTTGCAAAGGAAATTATTGATTTGGAACAATCGGCTGTGTCACTGACAGAGCTTATAAAAGATTTAGACGAAAGACTTTCAACTGAATTTAAAAATGGTGTGGAGAAAATCAATGTACAATTCAAAGAATATTTTGCGATGATGTTCGGAGGAGGAGAGGCACACTTGTCTGTAATAAATCCACCAAAGAAAAAAAAGTCCGCCTCATCGGACGGATCCGCCTTTGGCGGAAAGGACGACGACATAAGTGGTTTATTGGACGATGGCGAACAAGCGTATGAAGAAGCTTTGTTGAGCGAAGAGGGAATTGATATTGAAGTTAGTTTGCCAAAAAAGAAAGTGAAGGGATTGATGATGCTTTCTGGTGGTGAAAGAGCTTTGACATCCATCGCTTTAATTTTCGCCGTGACCCAAGTCAATCCTCCGCCATTTATTATTTTGGACGAAACAGATGCGGCACTGGACGAAGCCAATTCCAAAAAATATGCCGATATGGTGGAAAATCTTTCCAAGTTTTCTCAGCTTATTGTTATCACTCACAACCGCGAAACAATGTCCCGCGCTGGTATTTTATACGGCGTGACAATGGGAATGGGTGGCGGCTCAAAACTTCTCTCTGTCGCTTTTGACCAAGCAGTTTCCGTAGCGAAGTAGGATTTTTTTGTATTGAATATTTAGATAGACAATGGTAATATATGACAAGGTCAATAAGAATAAAGGAATATGCATACTTTGTCGAGCGATTGCGGAAAGCTCGCAAGGAGGCAGGATTTACTAAAGTGTAGGTGGCAAATAAATTAAAGCGTCCGTAATCGCGTATTTCTAATGTCGAATCGGGACAGCAAATGGTTGATGTTGTGGAACTTCAAGTTTTTTCGAGGATTTATAATAAGGATATTAATTATTTTTTAAAATAAATTTATGTTTTTACCAGGACAATTAATATCACTTTTAACCTTTCCAGGAGTGATAGTTCACGAATGGGCACACAAAAAATTCTGTGAGTGGTTTGGGGTTAAGGTTTACGAAGTGGCTTATTTTAGATTTTGGCAAAAAACAGCAGGGTATGTTACACATGAAGCTCCATCTACTTTTAAAAAAACTTTCTGGATATCTGTCGGACCACTTGTTGTAAATTCGCTCGGATGTGTAATTTTGAGTGCCATTGCTTCTCAAACATTACCACAAAGTTTTTTAAATTATTTATTACTTTGGTTAGCTTTATCTATCGGAGCTCACTCGTTTCCTAGTGATCATGATGCAAAAAATATTTTGGAAACAAGTAAACATTATCTAAAAAATGAAGGATCTACTTTACATTATTTGTCTTACCCATTTTTTATTCTTATCTGGATTGCTAATAAGTTAAGTTTTTTCTGGTTTGATTTTATTTATGCATTTTTGCTTTTACAAATTGGAGGCGGTATCAGTCCAATTTTTTAAACTTTTATGTATATACCAATTTGGATATAGGTGAGACATTTGGGTATAGGGGTGGTATAGGTGTCAGGTACCTTTGATTTCGAGTTTCGCAATTCAAAGGAATTATGATATATTTTGTATATGAACACATATCAAAAAGGCTCTGTTCGGACTATTATCTTTAAAGATAAAAATGTTTGGGTCGGAGTTGCTCTAGAGTTTAATCTTGTTGAAACAGGAGATGATCCTCGAGAAGTTTTTCTTATGCTTGACGAAGCTATTCGTGGGTATGTTATTTCTGCAAAAAAAGCAAAAATTCGTCCTTATATATTGAATCAAGTTTCTGATATTGAGTATGAAAATCTTTGGAAAAAATTAAATTCTCCTAAACCAATAAAATCTCCATATCAAATCTACAGTTTCGGAGAAAGGGTCCTTTCATAAAAATATGCCAAGAGGAATCAATTAAGAGAATCTAACTTATTAAAACATAATCCAAAACTCGCCTTTCTAAGTCTGCCGAGACAACTTTGAATCTGACACTGTCGCCGAGGGTGTATTTTTTGCCAGTTTTCTGACCTCTGATCGTGTAATTTTTCTCATCTAAAACATAAAAGTCGTCTGTAAGGTCGCGAAGTTTTGCCATACCTTCGCATTTGGTTTCTTTTTCTTCAATGTAGATACCCCACTCCGTGACACCTGTAATTATACCGTCAAAACTTTCTCCGATATGACCCTGCATGTATTCAACTTGTTTGTATTTGATACTTGCTCGCTCTGCGTCTGAAGCTCTCTTTTCTGATTCTGAAGAGGACATACAAATGCGTTCAAATTTTTCGTATTCATTTTGTTCTATTTTTCCGCCAGTCAGTTCTCGCTGTAAGAATCGATGCACGAGCAAGTCTGGATATCGGCGGATAGGTGAAGTGAAGTGTGTGTAAAATGTGAAAGCAAGCCCAAAATGGCCAATATTTTTTGTAGAATAAATAGCTTTCTGCATTGAGCGGATTGTGGCAGTTTTAATAAGTTCTTCGTTTGGTGTTCCTTCAACTTCTTTCAAAAGTTTATTGATATCTCGGGAAGTAACCTCTCCATCTTTATTTGTCAAATCAAAACCTAAAGCTTTTAGAAATATTGCGAGGCTCTGAATTCTATCTTTGTCTGGTGAGCCGTGGATACGATAAACGGACTGCGAACCTTTTTTATTTATATTTCCTTGTGAATGGAAAATGTATTTTGCGACCTCACGGTTTGCAAGTAGCATATATTCCTCAACAAGTTTATGTGTATCAAGTCGGCTTTTTTTGTAAACGCGGATAGGTTTGCCTGTCGCGTCTAGCTCAAACTTCACTTCCTCTGTTTCAAAGGCGATTGCACCGTTACTGAATTTTTGTTTTTCAAGTTTTTTGGCGATAGCTTGGAGTGTCTGAAGCTGTTTTCCGTATGGACTTTCTAACTTTCCATTTAAAACATCCTGAGCTTCTTCATATGAAAATCTCTTATCACTATGTATAACAGTTCGTCCAAACCATTTATCTTGCACTACACCTTCAGAATTAATTTTGAATACCGCTGAAAAAGTGTACTTGTCTTCATTTGGATTGAGTGAACAAAGGTCATTTGAAAGCACTTCTGGAAGCATGGGAATCGTTCTGTCTACAAGATACACTGAAAGCCCTCGCTTTTCTGATTCACGATCCAAAGCTGTTCCTGGTGTAACAAAGTAAGACACATCGGCGATGTGAATTCCAATTTCATATAAATTTTCACTAATTTCTTTGAAAGAAATGGCGTCGTCAAAGTCCTTGGCGTCAGCTGGGTCGATGGTCATTGTAGTCGTTCCCCTCATATCCCTGCGACCAGATTTCCAGATTTGGCGCATTTCTTCGTTGCCGGCTGCGTTCGTTCCACGCGCAGTACCATTAAGTACAGCTTGGTCACGAGCCTCGCCGGCGCCTTGAACTGCATCCAAATCTGAAAATCCGGATTTTACCTCAGCGTCAAATTTAATTTTCAAGTTGTGTGCTTCTTCTTCAACATCGGCGGGGAAACCAACATTGAAACCTTTTTCCAAAACGATAGACTCCATTTCAGTATTGTTTTCGCCGATGGTTCCAACCACTTTTTCTATTTTGCCGATTGGTCCATTTCGGTCGCCCTCCCAGTCTATTATTTCAACCAAAACTTTTTTATTTTCTAAATCAGTGGGAAGTTCTTTGTCTGCGATTCTGATATCGGTGTACATTCTCCTGTCGTCAGGAACGAGGAAAACTAAGCCGTCAGTTTCTCGAATTATTCCGACAAATTTGTTTTTTATTCTTGAAATTATTTTGACCACTTTACCTTGCTCCCTGTCTTTCACTTTTGTGCCAAGGGAGGTGACTTCAACAGTATCCCCGTGAAAAGCGCGGTTCAAATTCTCTGGTTGAATCTCCAATGTAGCTTCTTTTTCCAGTCTATCAAAAAATCCAACACCTTTTGTATTTACGCTAATTGTTCCTATCAAAGACTCGTTCTCGTTTTGTTGTTTTTTTTCTGGAGTATTTTTATTCATGCCCAATATACTAACATAGTTGACCATTTTCACCAATTCTGTTATCATGGCCACATGTTAAAAATACGATTACAAAGAGTAGGACGAAAACACGAACCAGTTTTTAGACTTGTTCTAACTGATTCAAAGAACTCTACAAAAAGTGGTAAATCACTTGAGATTTTGGGTAACTATGATTCAAGAAGCGGAGAGAAAGCTGTCTTCAATGCAGAGAGAATAAATTATTGGATGTTACAAGGAGCACAAACTTCAGGCACCGTTCATAATCTTTTGGTTAGTAGGAAAATTATAGAAGGAAAGAAAGTCAATGTTCTTCCTTTGAAAAATGCCATTGTAAAAGAAGTTCCTGTTGTAACTGCTCCAGCTAAGGAAAGCGAAGCGGATAAGGGAAACGAAGTGGATAAGGGAAACGAAGTGGACACTTATGCATCAAGTACTCTTGAGGCCACTTATGCATCAAGTACTCTTGAGGCCACTTACGCATCAGGTAATCCTGAGGCGCCAGTCACTCCAGCTCAAGATGTCCCAGTCGTTGCTCCATCTGTGGAGGAAACTATTGCGTAATAGTTGTATTTTGTTAAAATAATATCAGGTAGATTTATTATCATTAAGATAGAAATTCATGGAAAACGATGTACAATTTTTAGAGTTTGTTGTTAAGGCATTAGTAGAGTATCCACAAGATGTAAAAATCACAAGAACAGTGGATGAGATGGGTGTACTGATGACATTAAATGTCAATGCAGCAGATATGGGAAAGATTATCGGACGAGAAGGTAACACAGCAAAGGCTATCCGAACATTACTACGAGTTGTTGGAATGAAAAACAACGCTCGAGTTAATTTGAAAATTAATGAACCAGCTGGAAGTATACGAGAAGAAGGGGAAGTAAAACCCGTATCTGCTAGCAAAACTGTAGACGAGGCAATGGCTGACTTAAAGCTATAATTTAAATAAATATTTAAAAAAAAAGTTCTGAGAAATCAGGACTTTTCTTTTTATAAAAAATGTGTTATTGTGTTTTTAATTCAGATTTGAGTGTAGTTCTAGGTGAGAAGTGATTTTATCACTTCGTAAAACCTTGAATACTTTGTAGTCAAAGTGTGAAAGGTGTACTGCGCCTGTAAGGCGGACGATAAAAATAATTCAAGCCTTACTCATTGTAAGGTGAGAAGTGATGTTATCACTTCGCAAGACCTTGAGCATTTTGTAATCAAAATGTGAAAGGTGTACTGTTTCTGTAAGGAAAAGAATAATTTTTTGAAGTCCAACAACGAAATGCGCCAAATTTGAATTAAAAACTATGATATTTCATATAGTAACACTGTTTCCGGTAGCATTTGACTCGTACCTAGGCGAGTCTATTATGTCGCGAGCCATAGAGGATAAGAAAATCAAGGTTAAATTTTATAATCCTCGAGATTTTTCTGACAACAAATTCAGACACATTGACCAAAAGCCATATAGCGGAGGTCCGGGTATGGTCATTCAGGCATTGCCTGTGGTCAAAGCAATAGAAGCGGCTCTGAAAATTATTGAAAAAAGAAAAAAAGTTACAAATTCAAAAGTGTCAAAGGTATCTTTTGACACAAAGAGAGTAAAGATTATATGGTTCTCTCCTGGTGGAAAACAATTTGATACTGAATACGCAAAAAAGACTGTGCATAAATTCACCGACATTATTTTAATCTCCGGCAGGTATGAAGGTATTGATGCTCGTGTTCAAAAAATTTTTAAAACCGAAAATATTTCTGTCGGTCCATTTGTGCTAACTGGCGGAGAATTGCCAGCGATGATTGTTATAGACTGCATGGCTCGCCAGATAGAAGGAGTCCTCGGCAATTTTAATTCTCTAGAAGAGTCACGCGCCTCCTCTCATAATGTTTATACAAGACCAGAAGTTTTTGAATATAAAGGTAAAAAATATCGTGTGCCAAAAGTACTTTTGTCTGGCGACCATAAGAAGATTGAAGCTTGGAAAGAGAAAAAGTAAAACGCTGGTATTTGACTTTGGTGTACACTTAAGATACACTAAACCTATGACTACAAAATTCATAAATATTAAAGATTTTCGTCAAAACATAGCTAAATATTCAGAGAATGCTCAACTTGGGAAAGAGCGATTTATTATTATGAATCGTAATACTCCACTCTTTGAGATTAAGCCTTTTGCGAAAAATGTGAATCTTAATAGTATAATTGAGGATATTATTGATGCTAAAAAAGATGTAGAGAAAGGACGACTCTATTCACATAAAGAAGTATTGGCACAATTAAGTTAATATGCAAGTTAATATGATTGGGATATTTAATCTTAAATATACAGAGCACGCGCTTTCCGATTTAAAAAAGATTGATAAAAAAATAGCTCTTCGAATTGTTGCAAAAATAAAAGAGAACAGCGAACTAAAAAATCCTCTCATTCGAGCTAAGCAACTTTCTGGTGTGTTTACTAATATATGTAGATATAGAATAGGAGATTATCGAGTTTTGTTTGAAATAAATGATAAAGGTTCTATAAATATTCTCATAGTTTTACGAGTTAAGCATAGAAAAGATGCTTATAAACTTTAAATCTTTTAAAAAGAAAAAATAATATGGAAAAATCTGAACAACCAGAAAAAAATATTCTTAAATTTCGTAAGGGAGTTTCAACTTTAATAATTAACAACAAAAACGAATTTTTGCTAGTCAATTTAGAAGCTTTTATTACTCATTTTTTCGCAATTCCAGGCGGTGGTCTAGAATTAAAAGAAACACTTGAAGATGCTGTTTATAGAGAAATAGAAGAAGAACTCGGTATAACTAAAAATAATCTAGACTTAATTGGTAAAAGTAAAGAGTCTTTACAAATTACATTTAAACTAGGAAAATTAAATCGTGAGGGTATTGAATATGATGGTATGGAGCGTCACTTTTTTGGATTTAAATTTATTGGTAATGATAACGAAATTAAATTACAAGAAGGTGAAATCAGGTCATACAAATGGGTTCCTTATGAAGATTTAAAAGATTATCTTCTTTTTGATAACCAACTAGAAGAAACATCTGAGAAAATAAAGGAAATTTTTACATTTGTAAAGAAATCATGCCTATAGAAATTGATTCGCTTGGTGATTTGAAAGTTAAAGAATTATAGGGGTCCACGGAGGGTACCCTCCTGGAAACTTGCTTATCCACAGTGTAAGTGTCCACACTTCCTGAAAAGGTTTTGACAAAGGTATACTTAGTGTGTTATGATGGCAACGAAGCTAAAAGTTCTTTGATAGGAGAGTAAAAAATGTACGATCCATATGCAGCATTCACTAAGTGCATTCTTCCGAACGGTCTTGAAGTTCATTCGATGTCATGGGATCGCCCATGGATCAGAATGGAAATAGTCGTTCACAGCGGAGCTCGCGAGGATCAGGTTACTATGCCAGGTCTCGCTCATTTCGTTGAACACTGTGTCAGCCAAAACATTCCCGATCGTACACACGACTGGGTGAAGCAGTTTATAGAGAGTGTTGGTGGTCGTGCCGAATACGGTAGTACCTCATATCTCTCGACTCAATACAAGTTTGCTGTTCCAGCAGACCTGCCAACATTTCGAGAAGTAGTTTCAATTTTCGGTTCAATGCTTCTCGAGGCTCGTCTGGAAAAAGACATCGATAGAGAGCGTAAAGTCATCTACTGTGAGTTTAATCAAGGGTACCCGTTTCTGAAAAAACTGGAATGGGACATGGCAATACGGAGATCGCTTTTCAAAGGGCACCGTCTCGAAACATATAATCGCCCACTCGGTCGTCCTGAGGGTTTTTTTTCGGCAATGGAAACTGACCTACAAGGTTTCTACGACGAGCACTACACGCCAGCAAACATAAGCTTGGTAATTCTCGGAGGTCTCACAACCAAAGAAGTAATTGCTGAGCTTGAACAGAGTCCGTTCGGAAAGAAAAAGGAGGGGCGGAGAAATCCTATTCCTCCCATGTTCAATCAATTTGCAATCCCGATGGAACAATCGCGAACGGTGAAAATGTCTGATCATGTCAACTTCAAAGTTGACCAGACGGGCTACAGGGCAGTATGGGCGTGGCCGTTAGATTTTCCTCAACAAGCACGCAGAGTGTTCAATTTGGTTCTTGGGAAGATTCTGTTTGATGAGGTTCGCGAGAAACGCGGACTCGCATACAGTATCGGTATCAATCTGCAAGATTGGCAAGATGTGTGCGAGTATCAAATCGTGGGACAGATCAGTCCAGAAGCTACGCCATACATCAACGATCTTGTACGCAAGTGCATCTCGATGGTTTCATCACGACACGATCTCTTTGATCGCAACCTCGAGTCTTGCATCAAGCAGTGTTTAATGATCGATCATTCTGGAGCGGATCTGTGTGGAGAATCTGCCGAGGAGTTGATTGGTCATCATCGAATCATTCCGATGCAGGAGGTATGGGACAATCTGCACAAAGTTACTTTTGACCAAATGGAGGAAGCAGTCAAGTTTCTTAACCCAGAACAGCAGTACACTTTCATAGCACATCCGTAAGGATTAACTATGGAATCTAAGTCCCACTTAGTAGCGAAATGCGAACGGTGGGACTTTTCTTTGTTTAAATCTTTTGAGATTTTTTTTAAGAGGGAACATCAACCTATTCACAGGTAGCAAAAAAAGTAACCTCTCTTGAGTGCTTAATTTAAGAATCAGTGTCAATTGTATACTAACCCAGTGCAGTATTTGTCCATTTAGGTACAGAGCTGGTACAATGGGGTGATGTTACAAAGCGAAGCACTCGATATATTAAAACTGGGTAAAAATGTTTTTCTTACAGGACCTGCTGGGAGCGGAAAAACTCATGTCTTAAATGAGTATATAAAATATCTGAAATCAAATGCTGTGGATGTAGCCGTAACAGCGTCCACTGGTATTGCCGCAACGCACCTTGGTGGTCAGACTATTCACTCATGGTCTGGGCTCGGTATCAGAGATGTTCTGACGGATTATGATATTGAAAATATGATGGAGAAACAGTATCTCTACAAGCGTTTTGAAAAAACAAAAGTTTTGATAATTGACGAAGTTTCAATGCTTCACCATTACCGACTGGACCTCATTGAATGGATTTGCAGACAGTTCAAACGAAATGAAAAACCTTTTGGTGGAATGCAAGTTATTCTTTCTGGGGATTTTTTTAAGTCAATTTTAGTTGACTAGAAATACCCGAAAGTAAGACACATTTACATACCAAATTCGCTATGTTACTATACACACAGAAAACCAGAAAGGAGGTATCACATGCAAGAATGTCTTGGTGTTGACCTTGGAAACGTAATCATTGATCATGTCGGATTTGGGACAACGCCTGAGTTCTTTCAAACAGGTGATTACAACATCATTCCACCCGTGTCAGGAGTCTTTGATGCTTTGTTACGTCTAAATCAAGAGCGGTTTAATGGCAATATCTTCGTGGTCTATAATTCCTCGGATGTTGCCGACCAAAAAATCGTTTCTTGGCTGAAGTCGCACAATTTTTTTAATCGCACAGGCATCTCTCCAGATTGTGTGAGAAGAACACAGAATGGTCGTAACAAGTTGTCAGTGTGTGAACTGTATCATGCCACACACTTTGTCGATGATCGCCTTGAGGTTCTCAGTCACCTTGTTGGTAAAGTGAGAAACCTGTATCTGTTTCGGCCACAACAAAAAGAAGTCGAGCAGTATCAGCAGGATTTTCTCATTCACGTCCAACAGACTGTCGCGTGGAACGAAATTGTACGTTTACTGCTTAGATAGTTACAGCCTCTCAGATTTTTTTGGGGGCTGTATTTTTTTATTAAATTACTTTATAATGTATTATACTATGACTACAAAAAACAATGAAGCATTAGGTATTGATATAGGAAATGTCATTATCAATCATCGTCTTACTGACAAAGACGACAAAACCTTGCACGAAGAGCGTTATTCCACGATTCCAGCCGCAGAAGATGTGTTTAACGTAATCAAAAAATTAAATGACACGAAATTTAATGGGAATATTTTCTTAATATCAAAATGTACCCCATGGGCAGAAGAAAAGATTCTTGCTTGGCTTAGAGACAATAATTTTTATGCTGGAACCGGAGTTAATCCTAAAAATGTGTTCTTTTGTAGAGAGAGGCATGAAAAAGACAAAATTTGTAAAGATAATAATATCACCTACTTTATTGATGATCGTCTTGAGGTATTAAGTCATATGATTGAAACCGTATCGCATCTGTTCTTATATCAACCTGATCAAGCAGAGATTGACGAATATAGACAGTTTTTACCAAAAGTTACCAGGGTAGAAAGCTGGGCAGATGTACTAAAAGAGATTAGATAGACTTAACTATTATGTCCAATATCAATAAGGAATATACAACCAGCGAGAATATTAGAATTCCTGTTGATTTGTTGAGAAATGAACAAGGTTTATTTGTTGTATCTTTGCTGTTACCAAGGACTTATTTCAGAGAGCCATTTTTTATAGATTCTCTTGCTAAGTCTTTCAACATTTTAAAGTCAGAAATTAAGCTTTCGAAAGAAGATGAACTACTTGTGCACCCTGTTCATTACGATCAAAATGATAAACGAGTCGTTTATACGCCTGTAAATGAATTTATATCAGAGTATTCGGACGAAAAAATCAAAAAGGAGGTTGGTTTCATTTTTCACATGTCTCGATGTGGCTCGACTTTGATGACACAAATGCTTGCCCAGAGCGATAGATTTTTTGTCTTATCAGAGCCCACTATTATTAACGCAGTTTTGGATCCAGCGTTAATAATATCACCTGAGAATAGAAGGGCATTGTTCAGAGCTTCCATGGTTATGTTAATTAAATGCTCGCCAGTTATGTGTGAACGAGTATTTATAAAATTCAGAAGTTGGAACACCTTTTTTATTAATCTTATTCTTACAGAATTTCCAGATGTGAGATGGATGTTTGTTCATCGTTATGGCCTTGAGGTGCTTCCGTCAGTTATGGAAAAACCACCGGGATGGCTTAGAAGCCGTGCTTTGTATATAGAATATTTTTCTAATCTATTGCAGATAGATGTAGCGATTATACGCACAATGAGTCAAGATGAATATGTAGCAAGACTGCTCGGTGTTTTTTGTAAAATTGCTGGTGATTTTGGATCAGATCAGAGTTTATTTGTAGACTACAACGATTTAACAAAAAACTTTATACTCAATGTCAGTAGGCTTTGGAATATTAGACTGACAGAAAAAGAAAAATTAGATATGGATAATGTGAAGAGTTTGTATTCAAAAGATGTAAGAAAAATAATAAAATTTAGACCTGATAATGAAGAAAAAAGAGCAAAAGCCTCTGAGAATCAAATTGAGCTAGTTGGTAGGATTGTCGAAAGTGAACGATTGAAATTAACTAATACAGCATCATGAAAGTAAATATAACTTATAACATAAAAAATCCAGCAGATAATGATTTTGAAATTGTGGAGCGGAAAGGTCGTGGACATCCTGATACGCTTTCTGATCGGTTAGCTGAACTTTTTTCTCGTACATACAGTAAATTCACTCGCGACAAATATGGAGCAATATTGCGACATCAGTTTGATAAACTCTCGCTTATGGGTGGAAAATGCGACATAAGATTTGGAGGAGGCAATTTCAGATCACCGATTCGACTTCTCATTAACGGCAGAGCCACTCCAAAAATTGGAGATGAAAATATTGACTTTCGAGATTTGCTTATCAATACTGCCACTAAGTTTTTAGAAAAGGAATTAAGAAATTTCAATTTTCTGACTGATTGTCGGGTGATGTGGGAAAATACATCAAATAGTACACGTGGAATGATAGATGGTGCAAATGGTGGTACTTCGGCAATACACCATAGATTTCATCCTCGGAGTTTGAAAGATTTGCCGGAGTCATCAAATCCGATATCAAATGATACTGCAGTAGGTTGTGCGTGGGCACCGTTTACTCCACTTGAAAAACTTGTACTTGATATTGAAAAAACCTTAACTTCCGATGATATGTGGGTGAAATATCCATGGATGGGATCCGATTGTAAAATAATGGCTTGTCGCATAAAAGAAGAGATTAATTTAATCATCTCAATCCCGCAGCTTTCGACACATGTACATTCTATTTTTGAATATAAAGAAAATTACAATGTAACTCTCACCATTATCAACAAGATAATCGATGGGTCTCAATTTAAAAATGTCTTAGTTACCCTCAATCCGGGAGATAACACCGATAAGGAAATGTTGTACCTCCGCTTCACTGGATCATGCATTGAATCTGGTGACGAGGGACAAGTTAGCAGAGGGAATAGATTGGGCGGAGTTATTTCTTCATGCAGACCATTCAGTATTGAAGGATTAAGTGGAAAAAATCCATCGTATCATGCCGGTAAGATTTATTCCGTTGCAGCCTGGGATATCGCGCAACAAATATTTGAACAGCAAAAAGTTCCATGTGAAGTTTTTATGATAAGCGAAATTGATCGTCCCCTTGATGATCCAGCATTTGTCGTCATAAATTCTGTAAAATCTATTGATATAAAGATAGTACAAAAAATTGTAAAAGAAAAACTTAGTAAATTGCGTGAAGTGACGAACAAACTTCTTGAAGGAGAATATCCGCTTGTATAAACTTATGTGAGAATCGGTGTCAGGAATCGGTGTCAGGTACCTTTGATTTTAAAAGTAATTGTTCTAAAATATCTCCATAGGAAGAGCTTTAATAACAGATGTCGGCTAGGTATGTATACCATATATTAAATCTGTACAAAGTATTTATTTGTCCATTTAGGTACAGAGCTGGTACAATGGGGTGATGTTACAAAGCGAAGCACTCGATATATTAAAACTGGGTAAAAATGTTTTTCTTACAGGACCTGCTGGGAGCGGAAAAACTCATGTCTTAAATGAGTATATAAAATATCTGAAATCAAATGCTGTGGATGTAGCCGTAACAGCGTCCACTGGTATTGCCGCAACGCACCTTGGTGGTCAGACTATTCACTCATGGTCTGGGCTCGGTATCAGAGATGTTCTGACGGATTATGATATTGAAAATATGATGGAGAAACAGTATCTCTACAAGCGTTTTGAAAAAACAAAAGTTTTGATAATTGACGAAGTTTCAATGCTTCACCATTACCGACTGGACCTCATTGAATGGATTTGCAGACAGTTCAAACGAAATGAAAAACCTTTTGGTGGAATGCAAGTTATTCTTTCTGGGGATTTTTTTCAACTCCCACCTGTTACGCGAGGCGATATTTCAGAGAGTGAATTTGCTTTCAAAGCAGACTCATGGCAGAACTCAAAGCTCACTATTTGTCATTTGTCCGAACAACATCGTCAGAAAGATGACATATATCTCACGATATTAAATCAGATTCGCGAGAATAAAGTTACGAAGGAAACCATTGAACTTTTAAAAACTAGATTTAATAAAGAGCCGGAGTCCGGGGCAAAGCCGACAAAGCTTCACACTCACAATATAGATGTGGATGTCATTAACCGCAGACACTTAGATTTAATTCCTGGGGATATAAATCAATTTGAGATGACCTCACGAGGTTCAAGTTTTATTATTGAAGCACTGAAAAAAAGTTGCTTGTCACCTGAGAAATTAGTTTTAAAAATCGGAGCACGCGTGATGTTTACCAAAAATGATAAAGAAGGTGAATATGTGAACGGAACGCTCGGAGTAGTAGATAGTTTTAATGCATACGGTGACCCCGTCATAGTCACCACAAATGGCAAGACTATATATGCGAGACATGAGTCATGGCAGATAGAAGAAGATGGAAAAGTGAAGGCTGAGATTACGCAGTTTCCGCTTCGCTTAGCCTGGGCTATTACCGTGCACAAGAGTCAAGGAATGTCACTGGACGCTATGGAGGTGGATTTGTCCAAGTCGTTTGTAAAAGGAATGGGATATGTGGCTTTATCTCGTGTTCGTTCTCTGAACGGAATGAAACTTTTGGGGTTTAATGATATGTCACTTCAAGTGGACGGAGAGGTTTTGGAATATGACAAAGAGTTTCAGAAAATGTCACAAGAGGCCGTGGAAAAATTAAAAGAAATACTAAAAACAGAGCTTCGTGAAAAACAAGAAAAATATTTGAAATCAATAGAGCCAGAAGAAAAAGTTAAAATAAAAAAGAAAGAAAAACTTTTGAAGAAAACAACAGAGCAGATTACAGCAGATATGCTTAGGCTGGAAGTGCCACTTGAGAAACTCGCTGAAGTTAGGGGATTGAAACAAGAAACAATTGTTTCTCATATTGAAAAAATCCTAGAAGATGAAAAAGACAAGTGTCCAGACTTCGCATATCTTCGTCGTGAGTTTAAGCGTTCAGAGCTAGATGATATTTTGTCAGCATTTGAAAAAGCAGGAACAAAAACTTTGTCACCAGTTTATAATATTTTGCAGAAACAAAAAAAGAAACCAAGTTATTTGAAAATACGACTGGCTAGACTTTTTCTTGAATCATAAATGATGATATAATTAATCCATGCTCGTTTATTAGTGTGCAATTATAAATTTTAATCAAACAAATATATGGCAAAGGGAGACGGACACAAAAAAGAGAAGAAGAAACCAAAGAAGGTTAAGTAAATATAGCTAGGTAAGACAACAATAAATCACCACAGGGCTTGCGAGAGGTGATTTTTTGTTTTCTATATTCGCTGGCCTGAAGTTTACTTCAGGCATAAGTGGCCTCAAGAGTACTTGATGCATAAGTGTCCACTTCGTTTCCCTTATCCACTTCGTTTCCCTTATCCACAGTATTTTCTTGACAGTGAACTTGGGTTCACTTATACTATCTATATATAAATAACAGCAAAAAACCATGAGTAAACAAAATTTAGAAAAAACATTGAGAAGTGAGTTAGAAGTTTTAAATGATCAGATTGATGAGAAAATCATTAAGGGTCTCTCATATATTCGGGAGGCCAAAAGACATAAATTTATTCTTTGTAGTCTCAAAGGTTTGGATAACGAGATAAATCGTGAAGTAAACTCTGGGTGGTTTGGTCGACCACTTAGTCTTTCTAATGTTTTTATATTTTAAATACTATGGAAAATAATTTTTTACGACAAAAAAATAAAATTATTGCTTTCTATAAAAGTAATAAAAGAATGCCTGGCTACAAGGAAATCATGGACCTTGTCGACTTCAAGTCTAAAAATGCTGTTTACAAACTCATAAATAAATTAGTTGATGACGGAACGGTAGACAAAGACTCGCGAGGAAAGCTTACGCCGAAGAGACTAATGGGAGAAATCCCACTTCTCGGTCTTGTAGAAGCAGGGTTTCCTACACTGGCAGAAGAAGAGACTTTAAATATGATAAATATTGATGATTATTTAATACGATATAAAGATTCCACATACCTATTGGAGGTTAAAGGAGATTCAATGATTGATGAAGGAATTAAAGAAGGAGATTTAGTTGTGGCAGAAAGAAAAGGAGAACCAAAAGACGGTGACATTGTTATTGCCGAAGTGGATGGGGGCTGGACTATGAAATACTACAAGAAAAAAGACGGTAAAGTTTATTTATTACCAGCAAATAAAAATTACCGACCCATTTACCCTCAATATGAACTTCGCGTCGCAGCAATCGTCAAAGGGGTCATACGGAAGTATTAAAATTGTTTAACTATAATGGAAAAAGATTTTGATAGTTGGAATAAGTTAAAGAAAATAATAGATAAAAAATCTGATAATTTGGGAGTTAATGAAAGAGAAATTTGGTGGATGTCACTCGGGTTAAATATCGGAATTGAGATTGATGGTAAAAATAATCAATATGAGAGAACAGCTTTAGTCTTGAGAAAGTTTAACAAACAAATGACTTGGGTTTTACCTATAACTTCTAAGATGAAAAGTGACAAGTTTCATTATAAATTTATTTTCGATAAAAATGAATATTTTGTTGTTTTGACCCAGATTAGAACTGTTAGTACGAAGAGATTTGTAAGAAAGGTTGGAACAATCTCAAATGATGATTTTAAATCTATAATCAGAGGAGTTTTGGAATTTTTCCCTCAATAAAACGAAAACCCGCATAAAGCGGATTTTCTCGGAGGCCGAAGCCATAATTTAATTATATTAGCAAGTTAGTAATAAAATGTCAAAGTGAGTTATCCACAAGGAAAGAGAAGAGTGTGATACTGGTTAGGTTTTGCAATTATTTATTAAATAATGTTAAAATACACATATGGGGTAATAGCAGAAAGAAAAATAAGCAATAAACTTTTATAAAATAATTCCGAATGGCCATGTAGTCGGCCATAAGTTAGCCCATTCTAAAATCCGTGCCCCTATTAGAGGAAAGAAGTAAGCAATATAGATAATAAACTTAATTATAGAACCTATTATCATCCAAATAAATGCTAGTATTCCGAAGATTATTTCCATACTTTTATTCTACCACAATTAGGCTCTCAGGGGATAGCTGTGGATAAGTGTCTTGACTTTACTTTACAAAATATAGACTTTTAACTTCGATATAAGCTATATTTATAGCCATATATTGGTAAAAAAGATATACACAAGCGGTGCTTGACAACTATTTGCCTATTTGGGGGTTGACGGATTAGAGAATAGGGAGTATGCTGACTCTTATCTTCGATAGATTGAGTTGCGACCGAAAGAGAAGGGAATTACAAGGTTATTGGTTCTCTAAAACTATTTTGCGAAACTATCGCTAAAAAAATTGTGTAAATAAAAAATAAGCTCTTAGGGAGTCACTTTTTGTTTGTATAAAAATAGATTTAGGGACTCCATTATTAGGTTTTTTATTATTCACGATTGAAGTTTCAAATTTTAATACTATAATATATATGTCAAAAAACATAACGTCTGCTCGTCCACAGAAATTTTTCGGTCGTTTTAGAAAGCCACTTATTCCAACCCCCAACTTCGTTGAGCCACAATTGAACTCTTTCAAATGGCTTATTGAAAAGGGTATCAAGGAGGTTTTCAGTGAATTCTCATCAATAAAGGATTATTCTGAGAAGAAGTTTCAATTGGACTTCACTGGATTTGAATTGGCACAGCCAAAGTATGACGAATATCATGCTAAGGAAAACAAACTAACATACGAAGCATCACTAAAGGTTAAGGTTAGGCTTAAGAACCTAATTTTAGGTACAGAAAAGGAGCAGGAAATCTTTATGGCGGATTTTCCACTTATGACTTCCCACGGAACTTTCATTGTTTCAGGTATTGAGAGAATCATAGTCCCTCAGTTAGCTCGTTCATACGGAGTTTTCTTCACAGCTTCTGAAGTTAAAGGACGAAAGCTTTTTGGTGCAAAGATTATCCCTTCACGAGGAGCATGGGTAGAAATAGAGTCCGATGTCAATGGTGTGATTTATGTTCGAATCGACAGAAAACGAAAATTTGCTGGTACAACACTACTTCGAGTATTGGGAGCGCACAAAGATACCGATATTATAAAATTGTTTGATAAAGATGAGTTTGCAAAGACTGCAATTGAGAAAACACTTCTAAAGGACCATGCAAAGACAGTTGAAGATGCATATATAGAAATACACAAAAGACTTCGAGATGGCGACCTTGCCACAGCAGAAAACGCAAAAGAGTTTGTTAATTCAATATTTAATAAAGAAAGATACGACCTTTCTCGTGTTGGACGTTTCCGATTCAACAAAAGATTTAATAAGAGCATGTCAGAGAAAGAGCTTGAACAAAAAACACTTTCTATTGCAGATTTAGTTACAATCGTTGGTAATATCGCAATGTTAAACAATACTCCTCATGCTGTTGAGGATGATATTGACCACTTAGGTTCAAGACGAGTTCGATTTGTAGGGGAGCTTTTTCAACAAAATATTCGAAAAGGTATGGCACAAATCAAGAGAAATATTCAGAACAGGATGTCTACTATAGACACTGATGTTACTCTTCCAGTTCAATTCATTTCACCAAAACCACTTCAGGCAAGAATAAAAGAATTCTTCACAACCAATCAGCTTTCACAATTTATGGAGCAGTACAACCCGCTTTGCGAAATGGAACATTTGAGGATGTTATCCGCACTTGGCCCCGGCGGTTTGAACCGATCTCGAGCAGGTTTTGAAGTTCGTGACGTTCACGTATCTCACTACGGAAGACTTTGTCCCATTCAAACACCAGAAGGCCCAAACATTGGTCTTGTGTTGCGTCTAGCTATTTATGCTCGAATAAATGATTTCGGAATGATTGAAACTCCATATGCTAAAGTAAAACATGGAAAAATCACAGACGAGATTGTTTTCCTAAACGCTTCTGAAGAAGAAGGTTTTGCTATTGCTCACGCCGCTACTCCTGTGGATGTTGACGGTAGGATTACAGTGGATGAAGTTGAAGTTAGAATCGAGGGTGATCCTAAAACAATTTCAAGAGACAAAGTTGATTATATAGATGTAGCTACAAACCAAGCATTTTCTATTGCTACATCAATGATTCCTTTCCTAAACCACGATGAAGCAAGCCGTGCGTTGATGGCCTCAAACATGCAGAAGCAAGCAACACCTTGTATTATTCCAGAAGCACCACTTGTGGCTACTGGTATGGAGAAGGATGCTTTGAAGGACACAGGAAGACTAGTTATTGCTACAGATGAAGGAGTTGTTACAGCAGTTGATGGTACAAAAGCAGTTACAAAAAATTCAAAAGGAAAAGAAACAGAATATAAATTTGTTAATTTTTCACGAACAAACGGATTTACAATATTTAATCAGCGACCATCAGTTAATATAGGAGACAAAGTGAAAGTCGGAGACATTATAGCGGATACTTCCGCTTCAGAACATGGCCAGTCAGCTATCGGTCAAAATATGCTCGTCGCTTTCATGTCATGGTATGGTTCAAACTATGAAGACGCTATTATTCTTTCAGAAAGAGTTGTAAAGGATAGTAAATTTACATCAATCCACATTGAGGAGTTTACAGTGAACGTTCGAGAGACAAAACTTGGACCTGAAGTTACAACATGTGACATTCCAAATGTTGGAGAAGGAAAACTAAAAAATCTAGCAGAGGACGGTATAGTCCGAATTGGTGCAGAGGTCCGAACAGGAGATATCTTGGTTGGAAAAATTACACCAAAGGGTGAGACACAACTTACACCTGAAGAGCGCCTACTTAGGTCATTATTCGGTGAGAAAGCTCGCGATGTCAAAGATACATCAAAGAGAATGGAAGGTGGAAAGAGAGGTCGAGTTATCAATGTTAAAGTTTTCTCTCGAGAGAAAGGAGACAAACTTGAGTCAGGTATCATCAAGACTATATATATAGAAGTAGCAGAGCTTAGAAATGTCTCTGTTGGGGACAAGCTTGCTGGACGACACGGAAACAAAGGAGTTATTTCTCGAATCCTTCCAGAAGAAGATATGCCATACATGGCAGACGGTACACCTATTGATGTTATTCTTACACCACTTGGAGTGCCATCGCGTATGAACTTGGGACAGATTTTGGAACTTCACCTTGGCCTTGCCGCACACACTCTAGGGTATCAAGCTATTGTTCCTCCCTTCGCAGGGGCTACTGGAGATGAAATCAAAGAAGAATTGAAGAAAGCAGGATTTTCTCCAGATGGAAAAATGAAACTTTACGATGGTCACACCGGAGAAGCTTTCGAAAGAGATATTTCTGTTGGATACATGTACATCATGAAGCTTCACCACATGGTGGAAGACAAGATTCACATGCGTTCAACCGGACCATACTCTCTCATCACTCAACAGCCACTTGGAGGAAAGGCACAGAAAGGAGGACAGAGATTTGGAGAAATGGAAGTTTGGGCACTTCTAGGTCATGGAGCCGCTCACACATTGCAAGAAATTTTGACTATTAAGTCTGACGATATCACAGGACGGTCAGCAGCGTTTGACGCAATAGTTAAAGGTCTTCCAATTACTGAAATGAACACACCGGCATCATTTAATGTGTTACTAAACAATTTACGAGGATTAGCATTGGATGTTCAGATTAGAAAGGCGGGAGATGAAAGATAATAAAATAATTACAAATTATAAATTTCAAATTTCAAAATAATTTTATAATTTTAAATTAAATCATTGTTTTATAATTTATAATTTGAAATTTACAATTAAAACACTTATGAAAACAAAAACACAAAACTCTAACGACTTCGAGACCATTGCTTTGAAAATCGCTTCGCCGGAAGTCATTCGAGAATGGTCATTTGGTGAAATAACAAAGCCAGAGACAATCAACTACCGTACACAGAGAAGTGAAAAATCTGGTCTATTCGATGAGAAAATCTTCGGCCCAGATAAAGATTACGAGTGTTACTGTGGAAAATACCGAGGCATAAGGTACAAAGGTATCGTTTGTGAAAAATGTGGAGTGGAAATTACAAGGTCAATTGTTCGACGAGAGAGAATGGGACATATTGAACTAGCTTCTCCTGTCTCACACATTTGGTTCTTGAAATCAATGCCAAGTAGAATCGGTCTTGTTTTGGGTATTCCAACTGGCGACCTAGAAAAAGTTATTTACTTCGCTGGTTATATCGTTACAAAAGTTTCTGAGGAAGATAGAATCCGATATTTGAAGGATCTTGATTCAGAATATAAATCAAAAATTAAATCTCTTCAGGATGAAAAGACAAAGGATGCTATCAAGGAGATGCTTCTTAAAGCAAAACGAGAAATCGAATCAATTCAAGAAGGAAAAGTTTTTGATGAAATTGAGTACCACAACTTCTCAATGAAGTATGGAACAATGTTCGAAGCTGGAATTGGTGCGGAGGCAATTTACAATATTTTCAAGAAAATTGATTTAGATAAACTTCTAAAACAATTGGTTGAAGAAAATACAAAAGCAACTTCACTTGAATCAGTAAGAATCAACAAAAGAATTTCAACAATTCAAGCAATGATTAGCTCTGGTATAAGGCCAGAGTGGATGTTTCTAACTCTTATTCCAGTTATTCCACCAGCACTACGCCCAATGGTTCCTCTAGATGGAGGCCGTTATGCTACATCAGATGTGAATGACTTGTACCGACGGGTTATCAACCGAAACAACCGCCTAAAGAAACTTAAGGACATTCATGCTCCTGATGTT
>JBCLGS010000001.1:0-72737 GCA_039740895.1 Parcubacteria group bacterium | reverse complement strand
GATTCGCTTTATGTTCTGTGATATAGTTGCCATAGTATGCTATTTTTGATAGTATAGAAATATGAGTACCGACTTTCTTTACTCACAAAACAAGGATTAACACAGGACGACTTGGCGAAGAAAGCGAACATCAAGTATTCTACTCTCACAAAAATTGAGGGCGGTGTTGTTACAAAACCGAGTGTCCAGACAATCCAAAAAATCGCCAAGTCGTTAGGCGTTCCAATGGAGGAATTATTAAGGTAAACTTAAACATATGGACAACAATAACCAACAAAATTTGAATACTCCTCAACAGTCACCGATTGATCAGACTTCCTCGTCAGTAAAATTAAGTAATAAAATAATTGTGATTATTGGTCTCGTCATTTTTGCAATAATTGCTATTATGGTAAGTTATTTCTTTTTAAAAAAATCTCCTTCGGTTTCTACAAATACACCGAATAATGTACCGACCCAATCAGTTAATACTGGTTATGAAAAATCTAGCCTTTCTTGGGCGTATGTTTATGGCCCTGAAAATGGCAAAGTAAAAGTTTATTTATATGCGCCAAATCAAACAAGTACTATAAATCAAAACCCGTGGGGTTTTGCATTTGAAGGGGATACAATTATTAGTGGCCAATATAAACTTATTATGGACTCTTCTACTGAAGAAGATGGTTTGGGTGGCGGGTGGTCTTCCGCACAAATTGATATAGGGGAACTTCAATTTAATCCAAAACGGCCACTTACTGATGGCAAACTTCAATCACTTCAGCTTGACCAAAACGGATATCAAGATTCTTTGGCTATATACCAGTATGGAAGTTCAAATACAGATGTAGTATATATTTACCGTTATCTTTCTGATAAATTTTCTTTGGTACATTTCATTCCAAAAAATGGAAAAGCTGAAAATTTTACCGAAACTGGACTTGGTGCTGAATTACAATCAAATTCAGATGGAACATTTACATCAGTATGGTACGACAACACAAGAGGATATGTAACCACAAAATGGGGCTATAACTATACAGACAATAACTTGCATGAAATCGAAACTAAAATTAGTCAAGATCCACTAGCTAGCCAAAATATATCAAATCAAAATACCATTATTGTTCCAGCACTTTTCTCTGGCATAAAATGGCAAGAAATGCCTTTTGATCCATCCAAAATAATGGACTTTCAGATGGCGTACGATGATTTTAAATATATTCAGGAACCAGCAAAAAGACATCAAAAAATTATTCAACTACCTGGTCATTTGTGGGTTGCAACTGTTAAAAATCTTTCTGATTCGCAACTAAACGATACAAGAGAAAAGTTTCAAAAATATTATGACGATTCTCTAAAAGGCACTGGTTGGGATTGGCAACAAGATTTTGATAGTAAGCATATTTCATTTTCTGGTCCTTCAGCTGACGGAGCACTTGGGAGTATTTGGGGATATGTAAAGATTCAAAACGAAAAATTAAGGTTAATAGGATTGGGCTATCAGATTAAGGATTATATCGATGTGTCAAACGGAGGCCCTATCGAAATTAAATGTCCATGCACACTAGAGTTAAAAGTTTTTGTAAGTGATGAGTCGAATGTTAACAATTTTAGTTTATAGTTATATATATGGGAGCAATCCCCGCCGTTTTATAATGTTTATTCAAAACGGCGGGGATTTGTGCGCGCACAGGGCGGGCGGGGTGAGAAGCGAATACTTGGAGCTTCGCAAGACCGGAGCGCGACGGCGCGAGGTGGGGTCGCGGGATTTTTCAGCAGAGAAATACCCGTGACAGCACATATAGATTTGATTGCGCTTTAGCGCAAACCGAATTGTATGTGCCTCGGGTCGCCGCAAAGATGTAGAAAAGAGCAAACAAAAATGTCATAATAAGACTGCTCTTTTCGGAGACTGAAGCGGCGAAGCAAAACCAAAAATTTCCTTTCCATTTTTTGTCGTTTTCTTACAGAAACTGTACACCTTTCACATTTTGATTACAAAATGCTCAAGATCTTGCGGTGCTTCCAGTTGTCGCACCTCACCCCCCACACCCCCGCCGAATTAAATCAGAAAGGAAGGAAAATTTTCGGGTTTTGGCTCTGCACAAGTGTTCCCTTGCCCGCGCGAGTCCACGAGCGCGCCCGAGGCGCAATCGGAGCGTACGATTCAATCTCAAGCCACCACGCACGCGGAGCGTGCGAAGCTAGGGGTTCTGCTCGAAATGGGTTCTGACTTTTTCAAACAAACACCACCATACGAAACATTCGCGAAATTAGAAATGCGGAGCGATTTTGGATTTCGCCCGCGCGGAGGAGGGGTCTGGGAGGGAATCCGCGCGGGCTGGTTTTGGATTTCGGGGAAATAAGCTTATAGATAAAAAATCTGAAAAATGCTAAACTAAAAATATGAAACAAAAAGGTCTTTTAATCATACTGTTTTTGCTTATCGGTTGGTTAATTTATTTTTTATCATTTCAAAATAAAACACCTGTACCGCAAAATTTAACAACTCCCGAAATTTCAACCACAGCTAAACCGCTCACTATAATTTTGTCACCTCATTTTGATGATGGTGTTTTATCTCTCGGAGGACTTATTGCAAAACGAGAAAATGAAACTTTAGTCGCTACGTTTTTTACCCATAGACCAACTGTGGTTGTACACACTAATTGGGATCGTATTTCTGGATTTTCTGACAGTGATGAAGCCATCTTTGCTAGGACAAAAGAAAATAAAAAACGCACTTATCTCTTTCAACGTAATTATTAAAAATTATGATTATTCTGATTTTCAGTATAGAAATAAAAACCAAGATGAGGAAATTAAAAACGGGATTATTAAA
Organism: Parcubacteria group bacterium; assembly: GCA_039740895.1. Lineage (GTDB taxonomy): Bacteria > Patescibacteriota > Minisyncoccia > Phycocordibacterales > DATDWN01 > JBCLGS01. The sequence goes on along the minus strand of JBCLGS010000001.1, from coordinate 69,916 downwards.
GACATAGAATCTTTAATCACAATTTATAAGGACAGAGAATTATTTTTATACGGCCCTGGAACATTTGGAGAAAAAATTACACATCCAGATCACAAAATGGTTCACGACGCTTTTATGAGTGTTGAAAGAACGAATAAAAATTCAAATATTCACTTTTTTGTTTACGAAGATTTTCCATACATTCGTCAGTTTACAATGGCAAATCTTGGTGATTTTAATAACTTTTTAAATAAACAAGAAAATATAATCTTTGAACAAAAAGTGATTGAATTAAATAAATGGGAACTTGAAGAAAAAATTTCTAGTATATATGCATATAAATCACAGATAAAAGCTTTTCTTTCTTTTGGAGATGACCTTGGAATCATAGCAGAAAAATTTAGTCAATCGAGATGCAAGATGTTTTTACCCTTAACTTATGCTTGTGAAATAATACATGGATTCTGAATCCGTAAAACTTTCTAATCAGTTCCTAGCTTTACAAATTCATGTTGTGCACAATTTCGTTTGACAAAAAACCTCCTTCATATATACTTATGGTGTCCTTAGAAAAAGTCGCGCTTCGCGGCTTTTTCCTTTTCTAGGCCTCCTTTTTGATCTTAAACTTCAAGTTATCAAGCTCTATGAACCTAACAGGCGAACCCTGACTTGTTGACTTTTCCTGTGTGGTGGACTATTCTTGAAGTAGTTCGGACGCATTTCGCCGCCTGTGGCGGCGAGGAAATCCCCCCGCGAAATTCCGAACCAAAACCCTGAACTTAAAAACTGCCAAAGAACCTGATAAAAATATCGGCTCGGACTGCATTTTAATTTTGGGAAAAGAAAATTTTTAATCATAAAGTCGAACTATTAATTAATAAATTTATGAATATGAATCAAAAAGGTTTTGTAAATATCATAATAATCGTGATCGTTGTCGTGCTCGTCGGTGCAGGAGCTTATTTTGTTTTGAATCGGCAATCTCAACTAACTCCAACTCCTACACCGACACCAACTTCGGGAGCACTAATATCTGGACCGATTACAGTTAAGGGTGAAATTACATGCTTGCCAAAAAAAGGATCTGGTCCACAAACTCTGGAATGTGCAATCGGATTAAAGGGTCTGGATGGTCAGTATTATGGGTTAAAAAATCTTTTCAAACTTGACCCTGAATATAAGTTTTCCCAAGCCGGTTTGCAGGTTGAAGTTTCTGGCGTATTTAGTCCCAAAGAAATGCTGGGACCTGACGGCAACAAATACGATGTGGTGGGTAATATTGATGTAACTTCCATAAAAGAAGTGACGTCTGGTTCCACTCCTCCGCCGACAGTAGATGGAGAAGTACAAATATCTCTCAAAGAAGGACAGCGCGAGAGTTCATTTTTGTTGGAGAAAATTTACCCTGACCGCATTACTGGTCTTAATTTTAGGGAATACCCCGTACCACGTGATCAGGGATACCCCGTAACATTACGAATTGGCGAAGTCGTAAGTAATGGCTGTACCATAACACTCACGCTTATTCGTATCGAAGGGAATATTGCCATCTTCGCCAGGAAAACGGATTTTAATCGTATCTGTCCAATCTGTCTTGCCGGCAACACGCTCATCGACACGCCGTCTGGATTAGTTTTGGTGAAAGATTTACAAGTTGGCATGTCGGTTTGGACAACGGACAAAATCGGTCAACGGGTTTTCGCCGTTGTAACCAAAACCTCAAAAGTGCCGGTACCGCCGACTCATCAGATGGTTCACTTAGTTCTTAATGACGGACGAGAGTTGTTTGTTTCTCCCAGACATCCAACTGTCGATGGACGCACTGTTGGCGATCTTGTGGCCGGCGATTTATACAATGACGCTTCTGTGGTAAGTGCAGAGCGCGTTCCTTACCGTGAGAGTGCGACATACGACATACTGCCGTCCGGCGGTACTGGATTCTATTGGGCCAACGGCATTCTTGTTGGCAGTACGCTTCGTTAGAAGCCACTAAAGAAAAATTTGGAGGATTGAAAAAAGAAAATTGCGAAATCAAATTCACGATTTTCGCCAAGTAGCTACAAACAACAACGCAAACCGAATTGTATGCGCCTCGGGTCGCCGCGAAGATGTAGAAAAGAGCAAACAAAAATGTCATAATTAGATTGCTCTTTTCGGAGACTGAAGCGACGAAGCAAAACCAAAAATTTCCTTTCCATTTTTTGTCGTTTTCTTACAGAAACTGTACACCTTTCACATTTTGATTACAAAATGCTCAAGATCTTGCGGTGCTTCCAGTTGTCGCACCTCACCCCCCACACCCCCCGCCGAATTAAATCAGAAAGGAAGGAAAATTTTTGGGTTTTGGCTCTGCACAAGTGTTCCCTTGCCCGCGCGAGTCCGCGAGCGCGCCCGAGGCGCAATCGGAGCGTACGATTGAGTTTCAAGCCACCACGCACGCGGAGCGTGCGAAGCTAGGGGTTCTGCTCGAAATGGGTTCTGACTTTTTCAAACAAACACCACCAAAAATATCCGCTGTAATGCGGATTTTTCTGTGGACCCGACAGGACTCGAACCTGCCACCCCATCATTGCAAATGATGTGCTCTACCAGATGAGCTACGGGCCCAATAAAATATATTAAACAAATTGCAAATGCTGGTCAAAAGTATTTTTCTACTGAAAAATCTTTCGACCCCACCTCAGCGCCGTCGCGCCTCCGGTCTTGCGTTTGGGTCCCTATCCCAAACTCACTCTACCAGATGAGCTACGGGCCCAAAATATATGTGAATCTGACAATATATGAACAAACTACATTCTACATTATTTTATTTATGATGCAAGGTCGAGGCTATTTTTCAAGAGACTTTGATTTGACTACTTTTATCCACAGGCAATTTTACTTGACTAGTACCCCCTAGGGGTACATACTATAAGGTAATATGACAATGAATAATAATGAGAATAATAATAACAAGCTAATTCAAAGGTTGAAAATAATTGAAGGCCAGGTCAGAGGGCTTCAAGAAATGCTTAGTAGGGGGACATATTGTATTGATATTATTACACAGACATCTGCGGTGAAGCAGGCTCTTTCTGGTGTAGAAGATGCACTGATGGAGAGCCATTTGAATATTTGCGTAGTCCATCAAATGCAAAGTGGAAAGCCCGCAGTAGCAACCGAAGAAATATTAAAAGTTTATAGATTAAAAAGAAAATAATTATTAAATATATATGAATCATACAAAAACATATAGAGTAAAAGGAATGCACTGCGCTTCATGCGCAAGTATTATTGAAAAAACTCTACAAAAAGTAGATGGAGTTTCAGGTGTAGAAGTGAGTTATGGAACAGAAAAAGCCAAGATGTCTTTCGATGAATCTAAAACAAATCTAAATGAATTGAGCAAAAAAATAGAACCTTTAGGATATTCGTTTATTCAAGAAGAAATGTCATCCGAGATGCCAGGTATGAGCGCCTCCGAGCATGCACAACATCTCGGCTTAAATCAGTCAAAAAAAGAAAAACTTGCTGAAGTGGCAAGTCAGAGATTACTGGTAATCTCTGCAATCCCAATTGCGGTGTTTGCCACTTTTGTTATGGGCTGGGACATTCTTGCGGAGTACAAAGTTGTCGAAGCCATGGGTGCTACTGTATATGAATTCTTTCATCATTTGTTACCATTAATGGCTACGTATATCCTCTTCGTGGTTGGCAAACCCTACCTTCTCGGCTTCTACAGATTTCTTCGATATGGAAAGGCAAATATGGATACACTCATCGGCATAGGAACTGTTGCCGCTTATCTATATAGTTTTGCAGTCTCTGCTTTTGAGGAAGTTCTTCGACCTTTTATAAATGTTGATTATCAATATTACGATGTAACGATTATAGTTATTACTTTCATCGCGCTCGGTAAATATCTGGAAGCACGCTCAAAAATACAGACAGGTGATGCAATAGAAAAGCTTCTAAATTTGCAAGCTAAAACTGCTCTTGTCATTCGCCCCTCGGCTACACTCGGGGTAAATGAGGAAGTAGAAATTTCAGTGAACGATGTTGTGCATGGCGATCTAATCATTGTTAAACCCGGTGCGAAAATTCCAGTAGATGGAATTTTAACTGAAGGAACTTCTTTTGTAGATGAATCAATGATTACTGGCGAACCAATGCCAATTCAAAAAAAGATTGGAGATACTGTTGTGTCCGGAACTATAAATACAAGTGGCTCGTTTACATTCAAGGCTACTAAAATTGGTTCTGAAACTCTACTTGCTCATATTGTAAAAATGGTTGAAGAAGCACAAGGTAGTAAAGCACCTATTCAGGCACTAGCAGATAAAATCTCAAGTATTTTTGTGCCGATTGTTCTTGTGATTGCTTTCCTGACGCTCGGCACATGGCTTATTGTCGGCACTCAATACATGGGCTTCTCTCAGGCTCTTTCTTTCGGCCTTGTCTCATTTGTTGGGATACTTGTAATCGCATGTCCATGCGCCTTAGGTCTCGCTACACCAACAGCAATTATTGTCGGAGTTGGTAAAGGCGCTAAAGAAGGTATTCTAGTAAAGGATGCCGCAACATTAGAGAAGCTCCACAAAGTAGACACGGTCATTGTTGATAAAACAGGCACCATCACTATTGGTAAACCGACGCTTGTAGATATCATCAATCTTTCAAATCAAAAAGACAAGGAATTGGTAGCGATACTTGCTTCGCTTGAAAAGAAATCAGAGCATCCGATTGCTCACGCAATTGTAAATTATGCTTTGGAAAATAAAATTGATATCCATACAGTTTCAAATTTCGAAAATTTACAAGGTAAAGGAATAAAGGGGTTGATTAATGGAACAGAATATTTTATCGGTAGTACAAAACTCATAAGTGATCTCAATATTTCCTTTGATACAACAAAACTTGATGAGTTTACTTCACAGGGAAAAACTCCGGTTATTCTCGCAACGAAAAAAGGAGTACTTGGTTTTGTGATGGTGGCGGACAAAGTAAAATCAGAATCGAAGGAAGCTGTTCAAAATCTCCACAAACTAGGTATCAAAGTGATTATGCTCACCGGAGACGACGAAAAAGCAGCAAAACATATCGCATCTCTTGTTGGAATAGATGAAGTTATCGCACATGTTCTGCCACAAGATAAACTGGCAAAAATTAAAGAGTTGCAGTCACAGGGACGAATCGTAGCAATGGCAGGAGATGGAGTAAACGATGCTCCAGCTCTCGCTCAAGCCGATGTTGGGATTGCAATGGGTACTGGCACAGATGTGGCTATAGAGTCGGCTGGCATCACTCTGCTTGGCGGAGATATATCAAAACTTGTCAAAGCGATCAAGCTTTCAAAAATGACAATGCGAGGTATCAAGCAAAATTTATTCTGGGCATTCATATATAATATAGTAGGTATCCCACTTGCTGCTGGTCTATTCTATCCTTTTACTGGCTGGCTACTAAATCCTGTCTTTGCTGGCTTCGCCATGGCGATGTCTTCTGTCTCAGTTGTATCAAATTCATTAAGATTAAAATCAAAAAAACTATAGTGGAAAGAGAATCAAAAACATATACATTTCATGTCAGTGGAATGCACTGCAAATCATGCGGACTTATCATTGAAGAGGAAATAAAAGATCTTTCTTATGTTGAAAATGTGAAGGTAGACTTGAAGCACGAAACTTTGAGAGTGACAGGGGACTTTGAAGGTGTGCCACCAGAATCTATTGCGGAAGATTTTTCCACATTACTTGCGAAATATAAATATGTAGTGTCAATTGATAAAAAAAAGGCAGATAAAAATTGGAAGGATTTTAAAGTGGCGATACCTATTGCCATCGGCTTTGCAGTTCTTTTTGTTTTGCTTCAAAAAATGGGACTTGTTAATTTAGTTGATGCATCCAAAATGAATTACGGCACGGTATTTATTATTGGTGCTATTGCATCTCTGTCTTCATGTTTGGCAATTGTAGGCGGACTATTACTTTCTATGTCAGCCACTTTTGCAAAAGAAGACACATCTTTACAAGATAATAAACATGTGTCATTGACCCGTCGGGTCAAGAAATTTGAACCTCAGCTTATGTTCCATGGAGGAAGACTGGTTTCCTTTTTTATCCTCGGTGGAATAATTGGGGCACTCGGTGCCGTATTTCAATTAAACACTTCGGCAACATTTATCCTCGGTTTTATAATTGGACTGGTCATGCTTATTATGGGATTAAATTTGCTTGATGTTTTTCATTTTTCAAAAAAACTTCAACCTAGTATGCCAAAGTTCCTTTCAAAGAATGCTATGAAAATTTCAAAACTGAATCACACGCTGACACCACTTTTGGTTGGTATTGTTACTTTTTTTCTACCATGCGGATTTACCCAATCAATGCAGATTTATGCTCTATCAACTGGGACTTTTTGGACTGGAGCAATGACAATGTTTGTTTTTGCCTTGGGTACACTTCCAGCACTAGCCCTTGTCAGTTTTAGTTCGCTAAGTTTCCAAAATAATTCAAGCAGTTATTTTTCCCGGGGAATCTTCTTTAAATCTGCCGGACTTATTGTTATAATGTTTGCTCTGTTTAATATAATAAACAGTTTGGTGGTAATAAATGTAATACCCCCTATATTTAATTTCTAATAAAAACTTTCAAATTTGACGAACTCCATCGTTGGACTTCAAAATTTGTTTGTCACCGTACAGGAGTACGGTTTCGCACAAATTTTTTGTCCGTCTCGGATTTCATTCAAATTATAAAAGTTTTTAAAAAACAAAATAAGATGAAATATATATTCTTTTCAATTATCTTTGGAATTTTAATCATCGTCGGAGTGATGCTCTCTTCGGGATTAAGAACTTCTTCGGGTGATCAGACTGTTTCGGTAAATAATGTGGCTATTGTAGATGGAAAACAAATTATAGATTTAACAGCAAAAGGAGGATATCTACCGAGAAAAAGTACTGCAAAAGCTGGTATCCCAACAATTCTTCGAGTCAATACAAACGGCACCTTTGATTGTTCTTCAACAGTCCGTATTCCAAGTATGGACATTGCTCAAAACTTATCGCAGTCAGGGGTAACAGATATAGACTTAGGCAATCCAAAAGCAGGGTTACTCAATGGAACTTGTGGTATGGGAATGTATCCTTTTGAAATTGATTTCCAATAAATAATAAATAGCTATTGAAAGTTTCATTTTATATTAAACATTTCTCTTGGCAGTTCATATTTTTCTATTATATATTTATTTTGATTATTTCGCTTTAAAAAAATAATTGTTTGAGAATCAACATACACTGGAGCCCACTCTGGGTCTTTTACTCTTTCTATCAAAAATTTTTGAGCCCATGGTGTGTAGTCCAGACGATAAAAATAAATAGAATTAAATTTTTCTTTTTCAGAAATTTTTTGCCAGACAGAATCATCTTCTTGCATAGCTATGTAGGTTTGGCTAAAAAATTCTTTTGGGTAGGCTTCTGGTCTATTATCCACGAAAACTTTTTCTTTCGGATAGAGAGTGAATATCATAGATCCTCCGATATCATAATTATTGAATATTGGTCCATGGATGTTCGTATTTTTTATAAATTGGCTAGAGTTCAAACTTTCTGGAAGTAGTCCAATACCGAAATTTGTATTCCACGGTAGTTTATTCCAAAAATTTACAGTGGCGGTAAAAAAAATAAGACAGAAAATAATTCCAAGACCAATAGCGAAATTTTCTTTCTTTATTTTATTGAAAAATAATTCTCTAATTATTGAAAAATTATAAGCGAGAAGCGGAAGTGATACTAGCGCGAAAACTGATAGGTGGCGAATGCCAAAAAAAGCTAGAACAGCGAATGTCAGAGAGATTATTGAAAGTGAAATGATAAAATCATTTCTTTTTTTGACCAAGATTATGATTGAGGAAATGACAATTAGACAGAGTGTTATTTTGTACCAAAGGAAGTTTGGATTGGCAAATGATAGATTTTCCAGAAAAGGGATTGATTGGTTTTCAACAATTAGATAACCATAGTTCGCAAATATAGTAAAAGGGTATAGAGCACCTAGTAGACCGTAGGGTGTGATAAGTGTGGCTAGGCCTGTTAGTCCTAAAATAATAGATAGTTTTCTTGCACTAACAAAATCACGATTAATTAACTTTTCAAAAAGAAATACTCCAATTATAAAAACTCCGAAAATAAAATAAATATGAATATTTGACCAGAGCAACCCCAACACGGGCAATATAAAAAGTAATTTATATGAGATTTGATTTTTAGAAAATTGGTAGAGTAGATAAATGAAAACACAGATAAAAAGGTAGCTCAAAACTTCTGGTCTGACTTCCATACGGCTTGCAATCATCGGCACTAGAAAAAAACCAGATAGTCCAACACTCCACAATGGAACATCTTTCCTTGCTACTAATAGAGAAAAGATGAGGGCTAGAATGAAGCAAATTATGTAGGCGATGGACAAGCCATTCCAGCCAGATATCAAATAAATTAAATAAACTAAAATTCCGCTACCCCAGTGGTGATTGATAAAAGGGAATTCGGGGAAAGTGCTTGAGTAAAAATTGGTGTGTAATATGGCAGTTTTGGAAGCACCAAACTGCACACTATTTAGAAAAATCTCCCCATTTTTTACATGTCTTCCTAAGTCCGCCGTTAGAAAGTTTATTTTTTGGGTGACAAAAAATGCCAGATAGAGAGAAAGAAATATACAAATAATTATAAAACCTTTTTTCATCTTGGATTAGAATCAATAATATCTTTGAATATTTCTTTTATGTTCCTCGTATGTTGCAGAACAGTGCATTTTTCCTTTTTTGTCATGTAAAAAGAAAATACAGGTCGTCTTCTGAGGGTTGTAAGCTGCTTCAATAGCGGTCAGTCCTGGACTGGCGATAGGGTACGGCGGTAGGGAAAAATACATATATGTATTGTACGGAGAATCAATTTTTTTGTCTTCAGGTTCAATTTCTGGCCACCAACCACCTGCCTCACTACCTTTTGCATATTGGAGAGTGACATCCATTTCTAACTTCATTCCCTTAAAAATGCGATTCCAGATAATTCCAGAAATAAGCTTCATATCACTTTTATGTCCAGCTTCTTTTTGAATAATAGAAGCAATTTTAATCGCTGTTTCTTCGTTAATAATTTTGGTTTGTTTAGCTTTTTTTATTGTGCTCGTCTGGGTTTTGAATTCATCTGTGATGGTTTTACTAACCTCTTTTGGAGAATTAGTTTTTAAAATCATATAGGTTTTTGGGAAAAGGTATCCTTCAACATTTGTTTTACCTAGGGCTAGGTGAGCGTTTTCAAATTCTTGTTTTTGAGTTGTATTCCAGCCGAGTTTGTCGCCAATGACTTTTGACACTTCTTCTTTTCGTAATCCTTCTTGAATTCTGATTATTTTTATAGATGGGTTTGCTAGATTTTCGTAAAATGTTAAATTGGCCAAGACATTCCATTCAAAACCATAATATTTTACAGTGCTAACTAGACCACCAATAGCTATAACAAACAGTGCAATAATTACTTTCCATTTCATATTTTTATGATAGCATATATAGATATAAAAATAAAAATAAATTTATGTCTATAAAATCGTTTTTAATGAGAAAAATGCTGGCAAATAAGATGAAAGATGTGCCACAAGGGGACCAAGACAAAGTTTTTGCCATGCTGGAGAAAAATCCAGACTTGTTTCAGAAGATTGGTCTTGAAGTCCAAGCAGAGATGAAGAAAGGTAAGAGTCAGATGGCTGCAACTCAGGAAGTTGTAAAAAGACATGAGGCTGACTTGAGGGGACTTATGTAATTTTTTGTTATATAATATTCTTACCTTAAAATTTATTTTATAAAAATGAATAACAACTTTAAAACGCATTTAGATACGAAAAAATATCAGACTAAGTATAGAACAGAATTTATCACTATCACATCTGATGTAGAACAAGTTATTTTAGACTCACAAATAAAAAGTGGAACTGTTCTAATCCAAACACATCACACCACTTGTGGTATTTGGGTAAATGAAAATGAAAAAAACCTGATAGGTCCATCTGAGGAGATTGGCTATGCTTCTGATCTTCAAAAAATTTTGGATAATTTTGCTCATCCCACACTTGAGTACGGGCACAATGATATTCGTTGTGCAGAAAATGTTAACGGTAAGCGCAATACACATCTTTGCGAACCAGATGAAAATGGAGTGATACAAGAATGTATAAATGGTCATGCTCATGCACAGGCACTTATGATTCACCCAGCTATTCAACTCATTGTCGACGACGGGAAACTTCTCCGCGGACGATGGCAAGAAATCATGCTAATTGAGCTAGACCACGACCGTGAGCGCACAGTTTCTATTCTAGTTAGCGGTGTTTAATGCTCTCAAATCCCTTTATTTAGTATATAATGTAAGCATGAATTTACTTCCAAAAACAGATGAGGAGTGGAAAGAATTTTTGACTCCGGAACAGTATAAAATTATGAGAGAAAAAGGAACAGAAGCTCCTTTTTCTGGTAAAGAACTGAAAGTTACAGAAGGCGGAGTCTTTGCCTGCTCTGCATGTGGCAATCCACTTTTTTCTGCGGATACAAAATTTGATTCTGGTACTGGCTGGCCTAGTTTTGATGATGCATTGTCCGGAGCTATTATGGAAAGTTTAGATAATTCTGGAGAGATGACTCGGACAGAAGCTACTTGCGCAAAATGCGGAGCGCATCTCGGACATGTATTTGATGATGGTCCAACCAACACAGGAAAAAGATATTGTATGAATTCTGTTTGTCTTGAACCAATGACTTAGATATATCTTATTTTGATAAATTAGTGTATAGTAAAATTATATGGCAAAAAGATTAGCTACAAACACAAAAAACAAAGCAACTCGTTCTCACAAAACAAAGAAGCGTCTCGCAATTAAAAAGGCGAGACTCGCATTGAAGAAATAATTGTTAATGGTTTTTTTAAAAGCCTTTCTCATTGTATCGCCATTTCTAATATAAAACGCTATCATCTGAGGTATAACTTCTGTATCTGTTTCAGATGAGAATATAATATTTGACCCCTCAAGTTCTTTTTTTAGAAAATTATAGTTTAGAATAGTTCCATTATGAACAACTGCAACAGTATTACACATATCGACATGTGGATGTGCGTTTTTTATGCTTGGTTTACCATGTGTAGCCCACCTATTATGTCCTATTCCAATACTTAACATTGGTGACTCATTTTTTATACCCTCATAAATATCTTTGGCATGTAAGTTTAGAGATGGTGCTCCAAGACACTTGTGTGTTGATAATTTATTATCATATGGAAAAACTATTCCAGCACTATCATATCCTCTATACTCTAGACGAGATAGTGCACTTACCATTTCTGGTAATATATTTCTCTTTGTTTTTGTGATTATTCCTATTATTTCACACATTATTTTTTACTTATAAGGTTTGTACTTCTTTTTACTATATAAATAATTTATATAGTAAAAATATCTTTATATTATACATTAAATTGATAAATAATTAAGGGGGTATATAATTAATAAATACAGTTTGGAGCAGAAATTACGCGGGGTTGGAAGACCAAAGAAAATATAGTAGTTTTAAATGGCGGCTGTCCCTATTTCTTGGCATTTCATAGAAGATACAAATATGATTAAAAGTATCAGCAAATTAATTGATAAGGTCACATCTAGCCAACGCTCAGTTTTCTATTTTTTGTTTTGTATCACACTATTTGTTTACGCCAATGTATTATTCGGACACTTCATCTTCGATGACAATATTTTCATAGAGAATAATACTATGATTCGCTCACTTTCAAATATCGGTACTATTTACACTTCGAGCACGACTGCCGGCTCTGGCCTCGTAGGGGATAATTTCTATCGTCCGAATCAGCAGCTCATCTATACTGTCCTTTACACCCTTTTTGGTTTGACGCCATTCTTCTTCCACCTTGTACCCATACTCCTACATATTATGAATGGATTTCTCATTTTCATATTGTTTACCAAGCTTGGTTTACGTCGCCACACAGCGCTCTTTGGTTCCGTATTTTTCCTCCTTCACCCGATACTGACTCAGGCTGTCAGCTACATATCTGGACTATCTGAGCCACTGGTGCTTTCTAGCATACTCTTAACTGTAATACTATTCATCGAATCATTTGGAGATATAACAAAGAAAATCTTTATTAAATTAGTATTATTATCTTGTCTTGTGTTTATACTCGGTTTATTCTCAAAAGAGAGTCAAGTGGTTTCTCTAGGTTTGATTGCTCTTATATTTATTTATAAATATAAGAGAGGGGAAGTCGTAAAGATATCAAGACCCATAACTATATTTTCTATTTTATTTATTATTTCTATTATTTTTTTATTTATCAGGTTTCAATTTTTAAATTTCACCGGAGTTGCGGGTCTTTTTGGAGAGATAAATTCATATACTTCAAATCTGTGGGTTCGTTTAATGACATTCATACACATCTTGCCAGAATATTTCAAAATGATCCTCTGGCCATGGCGACTAAACTATGAGAAGCCTTATATAGCTTTTTATTCTTTATTATCCATGCAGTCTATTTTTAGCATTATTTCAATTCTAGCAGGTGGTACTCTTGCTGTTGTTTCCATAATTAAAAAAAAGGGTGAACTTTTTTTGGGTTTATCTTGGTTCATCATAGCACTCCTGCCTGTCTCTGGTATTATTCCCGTGAATTCTATGTATCTTGAACACTGGCTCTATACACCCATCATCGGTTTGATATTCTGTATATGTTATCTCTATGACTTATATTTTGACAAATTTTCTTTCATGACTCGACAAATAATCCTCTATATTTTAATATTAATTTTAATTCTTTTTTCTTTTAGAATTATAGCTCGTAATGTAGAGTGGGGGGATCCGATCAAATTCTATAATAACGAGCTAAAGTACTCAACTTCTTCTGCTCGTATTTACAATAATCTTGCCATGCAGTATGCCGACAAAGAGGATTGCGTCTCTGCTATACCTCACTATAGAAAGGCGATAGAGCTCAATGATTCTTACCCCCAAACTCATCATAATCTGGCAAATTGTCTGATAGCAGATGGTAAAACAGAAGAAGCTATACAAGAATACCTGAAAGCTCTTTATCTTCAACCCAATTTCATCTATAGTTTGAATCGTATGCGTACATTATTCGAAAAAATAGGTGATAAAAGAAGTCAGAAATTCCTCGACCTAGAATTAAAATTACAAAACAATCAAAATATAACAACAGAAGATATAGTAAAAGCTATGATATAACACAAAGATGGAAAATAAGTACAGCCACCTTTCTGGTCATAAATATGGATAAAAAACCAATAAAAGGGGAATATTTAGAGATCTTGTTAAGGTCTTCCAAAACTATCTTTTCTACCAAAGATGCTTCTTTGTTGTGGAATGAAAGTAATGATTCTATTATAACTAACAGGTTAAAGAGCTATAAAACATATTGGAAAAGTTGATTCATCGATATAAGAAGATCTAGATCAGATTTTAAAAGAACTACTTTCTTTAAAATAGGCGGGATAAAGGAAGAGAGGTAGACCTTAAAATTACCAAAAGAACCATTAAAATTATTTGGCAACAGATTGGCGAGCGTGATGAAGAGGCGGAAATTTGTTTAGATGATGACGGGAAACAGGAAGCCGATAATGAGCTCAAAGATTATGAGCGTGTGCCGTGGGGTATGGATGTAAACGAATATTTTAAAAAAGACCTTGCTGGGAATTATCAATTGACGATTTAATTCGTTTATTGGCAAGCTCAAAATAATTTTTATCATATTCAATACCAACAGTTTTAAAACCATTTTTATAGCCAGCGATAACTGTTGTTCCACTTCCTAGATATGGATCTAAAAGGTAACCTTTATTTTTATCTATGTAAGGAAAAATTAATTCAACAAGTTGTTCTGGGTAAGGTGCTGTATGTCCAAGTATGTTTTCACCCTTAGAATTAATTTTTTTAACAGTATCAATCTTAAAAACATTTTTTTGTAATTTTATTTTTTTAGCCTTTTTACCAAAGATCAATATGTGCTCATAACAATTTATAGGTTTTATATAAGTTGGAAAAATATTTTCGGTTGAATTACGTTTTGATTGGACCTCACCTTTATCCCAAATAATATTTTCGACTAACTCATAACCAAGCTCTTCAAAAATTGAAATGCTATAAAAACCAAGCATTAAGCGACGCTTAGACATGTGGGACGAAACAAACATGTTATCTTGCCCAACAATATCACCAATATTATAAAAATAGTAAGTTCCATTTTCCATTTTTTCAAAAACTGCTTTGGCGTTTACAGCCATATCTATTAGATAGCACAACATTGTTGGCCATTGAGAATATTCCCTTGCGTTATAGTAAGGTGGAGAAGTTATAACCCCATTTATTTTTTCCTTAATGTTATTAAGTATATTTGATGAATTACCCTCATAAATACTAAAATCATCTTCAATAATTTTATTACTTGGCTCCTCAGGTTTTATGTTTATGTTCTTAATAACTTCTTTAAGTAAGGAGTTTAATAATGTATCACTAAATTTATTTATTTTATAAGTGTCAATATTATAGAATTCAATTTTTCTATTATGTCCTTGTTTTGTATTTAGTTTTCCAATATTTGAAATATATTTAACTTTGTCACCAGACCAAGAAAAAAATTGAATTAACATATCGTAAATATCATCTTTGTTTGAAAAAATATCTCTACGAAACTTCTTCAACAAATCCTTATTTATTAAATTATTTTCGTCATTCAGTTTAAGATAAACATTTCTTTTTACATTAAAATAATCAAATCTTTTTCCTCGACCAATTTTACTCCGACTTGGACAATTAGAATTTTGACACTCAAAACTTTTCAGAAGAAGTTTTGGGTATGAATTACCGCGAACCATTTTTTCCATACAGGCTGGGCAAGGTAAAATTGTTTCATCCAATTCAATTTTCTGAATGATTAAAATCTTTGTATTGTCATTATCTGAAATAATTAAATCATTAAATTGAAAACCATAAGGAACACCATGAAAAAGATGTTTAATATTATTCTCAATTTCTTTCGTATATTTAATATTCTTATTTTTCCTAATAAAGTTATTTAATTCATCTATTTTTTCGTTTTTTTTCTTATTAAATACTCCGAAATTACTTTCTTGTTTAAAGGATTCACAATATATAGCAATTTCTGAAATTGTACTCCAGCTATTATCTTTAAAAATTATTGCTGTGTAATGATAATTTGCTAAATTTTTGTATTCTTGGTCAATTATTGATTTGACTATTGTAGTTGTATTTTTTTTATCTGGCTGAACTTCTATAATTAAAAATTGATTTTTATTTTTTTCATATTCTTTAATTATTTCTAAATAATTTAAAGTATTCTCTCCCTCCTTCTCTTTTTTGTTTAAACGAGATTTTATTGTTCCAACAACCTTTGTTTTATTTCTTTCTATACCAATATTCATAAGATTGATAGCGAATAAAATATCATTTTCATGAATTATATTTTTTTCTATCGGAGAGATTCCCTCTATTTTCCAACTATCTAAATCTAAAATATAGTCGCGAATACTATTTCTCTGCAAGGCTGAAAGCTTAATATTGTATTTTGATTTGAAATCATTTATATGGATTGTAAGTTTCTTGTCTGCAACCCTAGAAACACTCAAAGCTAGCGAAATCAATTTTTTATTTGAAATAGAAAAATCAAGGTGATCTTTTAAATTCTTCAGTTCCATTATATAACTTTTCATATTTTTATATTTTAGCATATTTTTACTTAATAATCATTTTTTACTACGGCAGTTAGCCGGTTATATTGTATCATAATATAAGTTAAAATTTAAACATGCTCCCCAATATAGACTTTTTGAAGGTGCAGAATGAAATCCAATCAAAAATTGGCGATTTTCGTCGAGCAAAAAAAATAACACAAGAGCAACTCGCGCGCACCGTCAACCTAGCGGCAAAATCTATAAGTGATATTGAAACAAATAGACGCAAAGCATCTGTCCATACGCTCATAAAAATTTTTCATGCGCTTGATATTGATATCAGAAAAATTTTTAATCAAAAGTAGTAATATGAAAAAAAATCAATTACGAAATAAAACAATTAATTTTTTAAATAGTTTTGATAAAGGTGATAAAATTAGGACAAAATTAACAAATCTATGCGGGAAAACTGCACAAGGTAATGTTCCTGATGAGTTATTTCAAAAACGAACATCTCGTAAGAATCGTGTTCTAATTTCTTGGAAAACCGTAAATAAAAACAAACTCACACTTGAGCAACTAGAGACCTTCTCTGGTGGTGTTGTTGTGGAATTTATCAATGAAGATTATTTTAACGTAGATGAAGATAAGAATTCATTATTTAATGTTATAAAAAGTCGATTAGGTTCTGATGAGGTTGTTTCTTCAATGATTTCAATAAGAAATGAGGATGGTGTTTCTTCCTCGCAAACAGCGAGAAGTGCTTTTAAAAAATTAAATGAGAGGTTTCCAAGTTGGAAAAACTCTGTGATAAAAAGAAAAAATAATATTTCCAATCCTGTGAATATAGGAAATGAAAAATTGGAGGGTTATATTTATGTTTATATTGCTGGCGGTCAGCAAGACGTTATCAAATCACATACGACTAACGAATTATTATTTAATCCAGCCTGTGAATTTGCTAATGAAGAAATATGTTTAGATATTGATTTAGTTATGTTATTTTTTGCCTTATATAGTATCAATATGAAAATAATAGGCATAGAACGACAGACTGAATTAAAACAGTTATTGAAGGACATTTATTATGAGTTAAAAAATAGTAAATATGATACAGGAAATTTGCTGGATTATTGTCAAAATCACCCTTGTTTAATTTTGGAAAATGGTAAATTGTTTGATCCAATTCAGGTTGAACAAATCAACATCATTGATTTTTCAATAGACAACAAAGAGGATAACCGTAATTTAGATTTTACACACGATGAGGCGGTTAATAAGGATAAGTTTTATTTTGACACAAATAAAAAATGTATCTTAACCCCAGCAAGACCAGACAACATTTTTTGGTCTAAACACTTATCAAATATGATGCAGCAAAACTTTTACTTAAGCGAATATTTCAAACACCAAGAACAATTTGTCGAAAAACGAAAAATAAAATTGAGGGAAAAGAATAAAAAAACTTAAAAGGTGGGAAAATGGGTCAGGCACCATTGTTTGTTAAATCGAGAGGAAATTTGATAAGGTAATAAAAAAGTTTGGTCCTGAAAACACAACGGGGAAGATGGGGAGGCAAAGAAAAGTTCCTGACACCTTTTCTCTTTGTGGGGGAATAGATGCTGTGCTGTGGTACTTGTTTGGATATCTCGTACTTTATTTCCATTTTTATATGGAAATACTGTAACCTATTTGCGAGATATTCATTCTTGGCTAGCTAACAGTTTTAATGAGCTGGAGTGGGCTATTGACAATTTAGATAGAACATAGTAGTATACGACTAAGTCAAGACAAACAAAGGAATACGCCCATTTTGTCGAGCGATTGCGGAAAGCCCTGGAAGAAGCAGAGTTGACTCAAACTGAGGTAGCAAAGAAATTGAAGCGTCCGCAATCGCATATTCCCAGTCATTTGAGAACCCCTACGAGAAACTCAAGAAGGCCCCCAAGGTAGATATAAACCCTGACATTTTTGATTCACTCGTTTCCACCATCTCAAGACCATTTGCCAAGCCGGTAACAGGCAAGATTCCCATATAAGGTCATCAATCGCTATGGCGACGAAGTGATGAAGATAATTCAAATAAAATAAATTATGGAAAAAGAAACGATGTTCAACAGACTTGTAAGCATGCGTGAAGATGCGCCAGATCTTGTGGAGTGCATGAAAGAAACAGTCACAAAATTACTCGAGAATGATACCTCTTCAAAGAAGCCTGGAATACTCCTCGGGAAAATTCAGAGTGGGAAGACGCGAGCCTTTATTGGAATCATGGCCCTTGCTTTTGATAAGGGGTACGATGTTTCGATCATTCTTACTAAAGGCACGAAAGCCCTCTTGACGCAGACTGTGCATAGAATGGGAAAAGACTTTAAGGAATTTATCGAAGAGGACCTTGTGGATGTGTTTGATATTATGCATATGCCAGACAATCTAACCGGGTATGAGCGTAATAAAAAACTAATCATTATTGTTAAGAAGGAAGTCAATAACATGAGACGGATTCTTAAAACGCTTGCTAGTGTTTATCCGGATCTCCGCGAAAAGAAGATTCTTATCATTGACGATGAAGCTGACTTTGCCAGCATTAGTTTTAGAAAACATGAGGAAGCGATAGAGGTTGGTAGAATATCGTCACAAATTGACGAGCTCTGGAATATTGTTAAAGAGGTAGATTATCTGCAGGTTACCGCTACTCCATATTCTTTATACCTTCAGCCCACCACAGAAGAGACAGCAAACATGAAATTCCTTCCAAGGAGACCCATTTTTACTACATTAGTACCAATTCATGATAATTATGTTGGAGGTCAGTTTTATTTTGAAGAAAGTGACGACGAGGATTCAATAGCGTATAACGTGTATGAAGAGGTTTCTACGGATGAACGTGATGTATTAAAAAAATCAGACTCTCGTCGATTAAAACTGGACGATGTGTTATTTTCTGAAAAAATTAAGTCACTTCGTTCTGCTGTTATAAATTTTATAGTAGGTAGTGTTATAAGAAGATTTCAACAAGAATCTACTAATGAAAAAGTGCAGAAGTATGCACTTATAGCACATAGTGAAATAAGTAGAGCTTCGCATCATTGGCAAGCTGAAGTGATTAAAGCGATTGTGTCTCAGCTTGCCATTGCTGCAAAAAGTGACAAGCCAGTTGTTCGTCAACTCCTGCGAGAAGCTTATGATGATATCATAAAATCATTGCAGAAAGTTGACGGGATGGTGATTCCTTCTATAGATGTTGTACTAGAAAACTCTTTAGAGGCGCTTATAAAGGAATATATTGTTACCATTGTTGTAAACTCTGATAAAGATGTTGAAGAATTGCTCGATAATGAGGGCCAACTTAAACTACGTAACCCAATGAATATTTTTGTTGGCGGTCAGATTCTTGACCGTGGGGTGACCATAAATAATCTCATAGGTTTTTATTATGGAAGAAGCCCTAAGAAGTTTCAGCAAGATACCGTCCTGCAACATTCACGTATGTATGGGGCAAGATCAAGAGAGGACCTGGCTGTTACAAGATTTTATACAACACGTGATATTTACGAAGTGATGAGACGAATACACCAATTTGATTCAGCGCTAAGAGAGGCATTTGAGAGGGGAAGCCATGAGCAAGGAGTATATTTTATTAGGAAGGATGTAACAGGTAAGTTGGTGCCGTGTTCCCCAAATAAATTACTGCTATCTTCTCTTGCTACACTACAGCCGCACAAAAGAATGTTACCAGTTGGTTTTCAGTCTGGATATAAAACACATATTGAATCTGTAATTGCTGAAGTAGACGGAATAGTAAGTGAATGGTTTGCGACTATTGATGAAAATGGCTCAGTTAGCGTTGATTTGAAGGAAGCACTTCATGTTGTAAGCCTGATTGAAAAGACGCTAGAACTGGATCCTTTGTATGCATGGAGTTGGAGTACTTTTAGGTCGAGCATGGAGTACCTGTCTGTGAATAGTAAAAATATCGAACAGCGCGGAAAGGTGTGGATTGTTATACGAAAGAACATGAATCTGAGTAGACATAAGAATGATGGTCGTATCTCAGACGACCCAGACGGAGGAAGTGGAAAATCAGTACGTTCTGTCGCACGAGATATTGCACAAGATATTCCTGCTTTAATGCTGATACGTCAAAATGGTGACAAAGATAGTGGCTGGCGCGATACACCATTTTGGTGGCCAGTTCTTATGAACCCAGAAAATACCGAAGCTGTGATTTTTGCAGAAAAGACAATCAATGAGTAAAAGCAAGTTATATTATTAGGGAATAAGGGTGTCAGGAACCTTTATTCTTAAAACCGAAGGAAATTTGATAAGGTAATAAAAAAGTTTGGTCTTGAAACCACAATGAGGAAGAAAGGGAGAGGTAAATCAAATGTATCTGACTACTCTAGATCCAAAAACTAAGGAGAAGTATGGGAAAGCGATGAATTGGCTGACCGCTGGGTTGTTGTATGTTGGAGCGGTTCAGATTAGCGTTAATATGCTACACTAGGAGGAACATTTAAAAATATGAAAATCACACCCAACACACAATCAATAATACAGTTGTTTATTAGCACAAATGAACAATTTTTTATACCTCCTTATCAAAGAAGATATGCATGGGGTGTTAAACAACTTGACGCGCTATTTAATGATATCAATTATTTAAGAGAGAATGAATTCCATTTATTGGGAACAATAATATTTTTAACAGAATCGCATACTGCAGGAGGAAAAGGGGTCAGTCACCTTTAATTAAAGAGATAAAGAGGTCAGATACCTTTGATTCATGGGAAATAGGGTCAGCCATCATTATATAGTTATTACTAAATATTTTGGTGTTTTTACACAAACTATGCTATACTGCTAGTGTAGTTCATTGAGTTATCAATACTGTAGTCCGTGCAGCTAATTCGGACTGTTTATATCTTCCTTTGCTTTTGCAGGGGATAGGCAACTTGGGAAATCTGCGAGGAGCCACAAGATATAAGCGACTGACCAAACCCTAAAACAAGAAATTGTTCGGGTAAAAAGCGGTTGGGAGATTTCATTCAGCAGTCGAGCTGGATCAAAACTCCTAGTCGCTTTTTCGTTTGTCTCGTCCACAAATCTAAAAGCTAGGGGATAATAGAAAATTATTATTTTAAGAAATAAAAAAATGGAAGAAAAATTAAAAAAAGTAACATATTCACCAGAACATAGAAAAATGATGGATAAAATGGCGCAAGAATTTGTGGATAATCTTAACAAAAATGTAATGGCCGACAATTATGTCCCAATAGATGTTAGTCCACAACCAATTTCAGAACCCACAAAACCAAAGAAGTCTTTCCTAGAGTGGCTCAAAAAACTTCTTTACATTTAGGGCTAAAAGTATAGACTTGGGGTATTATGATACTTTCTAAATCAGAATACATGATGTTTTTGAAGCACCCAGCGTGGTTGTGGCTGAAAAAGCATGATAAGTCAAAATTGCCGGCAGTTAGTGAATCAACTCAGGCTAGGTTTGACGCAGGACATGATTTTGAGAAGTATGCACAGGAATTATTTCCCGGAGGAGTGATGCTTAGTTTTAACGGATATGATGAATATCTGGCTTTACCTGAAAGAACAAAAGTTGTATTAAAAAGTGGTGCTGGTACAATTTTTCAGGGTAGGTTTGAAGCAAGAAATATTACTTGTATCGTAGATGTGCTACAGCGAGCTGAAGATAATACTTTTAATCTTGTTGAAATAAAATCAACAACAAGCGTAAAAGATGACCATATTGAGGATTTGGCTTTTCAGACAATTGTCATTGAAGGAGCTGGATTAGTGGTGAAAGATATTTCAGTTGCTTTTGTGAATAATGAGTATGTGCGTTCAGGTGAAATTGAATCTGAAAAACTTGTGTCAGTTGAAGATGTTACAGAAAGAGTTCGAGAAGCAATGGTGAAGACAAGAAAGAATATTGAAAAGGCACTTGTTGTAGCGAGCCAAGCAAAAATGCCAGACCCATCGCCACGATATGTAAATACAGATTTTGATAAGGCTTTTGAGCAATGGATGGAAATATTTGAAGAACTTTCACCAAAAACTTTGGACCCACAAAGCGTCTACTATCTAGCAGGAATCAATCCCGAAAAAGTCGGGCAGTTGGAGGATTTAGGTATTTCTAAAATTGAGGATATCCCAGATGATTTTGAATTGAACAGAACTCAGACTTTGCAGGCGGAAGCAGTGAAAGGTGCTGATAGACTTCTTGATAAAGAAAGTATAAAGGATTTTATGAATTCGCTTCAATTTCCATTGTACTTTTTTGACTATGAGACAGCACAGGGAATAGTTCCACTCTATGACGGGACAAAACCATATCAACAAATTCCATTTCAGTATTCTTTGCATGTGATAGAATCACCAGAAGCAGAAGTTGTTCATAAGGAGTTTTTACATACAGATAGTTCCAATCCTGTTGAATCACTTTTGAAACAATTGAAAGGGGATATCGGAAAGCATGGAACAGTACTTGCTTGGCATATGTCTTTTGAAAAAAGTAGGAATACAGAAATGGGGGAGATGTTTCCAGATTATGCCAGTTTTTTGGAGGATTTGAATAATAGAATGGAAGACCTGAAAGTTCCTTTTTCTAAAGGTTGGTTTGTAGATAAGGATTTCTACGGAAGTGCTTCTCTCAAGGCTGTATTGCCTGTAATGATACCTGAGCTATCATATAAGATTCTAAACATCCAAGGTGGTACTTACGCTCAAAGTATATGGATGGACACATTTCTTTATGGTAAAAATGGCAATGATAAAGAAAAAATTGTTAATGATTTGTTGAAATACTGCGAACTGGACACTTTCGCCATGGTTGAAATATGGAAAAGATTATTGGAGATAATTAGTATAAAAAAATAATATGCAAGCTAAAACCACTAGACCATCAGAAGAAACATTGGCTGAAATAAGAAAGAGAGATAAAGTCTGTGTTTATTGCGGAAAAGATTTTGATAAAACTCATCACACAGAAACGCGTGTAGACTGGGACGAATTAGAGCATCTGAACCATAAGCCTGACTGGGATAGTGTTGGATGTTATATGAGAGAAGGCAAACCTGTTTCAGAAATCGTTGCGATTTGTTGTAAGTCTTGCAATTCTAGTCGTGGTAGCAAATCTTTGTTGAAATGGTTTAAGAAGGGATATTGTGCTGAAGGAAAGAATTCTATGGTAAAAATTATCAATGAAGAAACTGTAGCAAATGTAGTTAAGAAGTATATAGATAAATATGAAAAAACCAGCTGAATGTCCAAAATGTAAATCAGAGAAGGTCATGAGGATCCAATACGGATATCCAGATCCTTCATATAAAATTCCTGATGATGTTTATTTAGGTGGTTGTTGTGTGACTGGCGAGGATCCTGACTGGCACTGCGACAGCTGTAGTTGGGAATGGGGTTCGAAAGTAGAAGGTTTTTACAACAAAGAGGCGGAGGAAATTGTAGAAAATTTAACTAAAAAATAATAGGGTTATAATAGATAATATGAAAAAATATCTTTCAATTTTAATTTTAGCAATATTTATTACTCCACAAGTTGCTCTTGCTGTGTGGTGGAATCCGTTTAGCTGGAGTATTTTTAATAAAACTGATACGAATGAATTATCGACTACGAGCGTAGCTGTAGTACCAGCAAGCGCAACCCCGTCATCCGTGATTGTTGCGGAAAGTGAAAGCGCAATAGCAATAAAGAAGATAGATAATCGTAATAATGCAACAGATAATAGATATGTATGCGGTTTTGATTCTCAACAGGATTGGAATAAATGCATGATTGATCAAGTTGATCGCGCTTCAGCAGAACGCGAATGGAAACAGCGCAAACTTGAGACAATGAATGATAAAGAGGTTAATGTCTACAATATGGGTAGTGGTTTACCATTGGCAGGTGAACAGAAGAAAATTAGAAAGTGGAGAATAGGTTTTGAGGCCTATAGAGATTCGTATTGCAAAGCTAGTAACGCATTTAGATATGGCTCTGGTACTCCTGGAATGATTGCTCAATGTGAACTTGGTTTTGAATTGAACGCTATCAAAGACCTAGATTTCTTATATTACAATGCCATTATTGATGGGCAAAATAGCGCAGGTATTAAAGATTTTGAACCAGCAGAAACAGATATTGATGCGCTTACAAAAACAAACATAACCGTATGGCCTTGTGATTGGGGAAAAGATGGACCTTGTGGATAAAGCGGTCAGGCACCTTTATTGGACTGGTTTAAGGGCGAATATTGTAAAAATAAAAATATAAATTACTCAACCGTCTCTGGTGTTGTCCAGAAGTATATAGATAAATATGAAAAATAAAATTTTAGCTAGAATAAAAAAACACAAAATAATAGCAGTATTATTGCTATTGCTATTTTTCGTAATTTTATACGCTTCAGTAAATTTTTATAAAACAAAAAATGAAGCGGTGTATATCGGTGATTCTACCCGACGGGATGAGGAAAAAATTGCGGAAGCGATAAAATATGCTGAATCGCAATATCCTCCAAGAATTGGCAAATATCCAACTGAAAAAGAAATTTATGAGAGTCCATACATTAAGCATCTTCGCACAGCATTAAATAGTTACGTGAATGGAACAAATAACGGGGTAGAAGAAGATGCTATAACCGCAACAAACAATGATATGAAGTGTGGATTGGGTAATTTTAGCAAGGATTATTATAAAAGTAAGTTTGTTATTTTAGATGCATTAGATAATGATTATGGTGGTGTTCAGGGATACATCGCCTTTATAGACAAGCCAGATACAGGATTTTGGTTTTGGGTTTATAGATTAGAAGGAGACGGTGAGTATGTCTTGAGAGCTTTCTGTGAAAAACCTCCGTTGGAGGAAGACAGAGTCATTTTCAAGGCTTATATTGAAGATGCAATAAGTAAGTCTAATTATCATTTGTAATAAACCATAATGTCTGATGATTTAGAAAAAAAAGAAGGGAATGAAGATGATGATGAAGCTCCAACCGAGGAAGTTTTGGAGATCATGGAAAATCACGACCTAGATAAAGAGGAAGCTGAACATGTTTTAGAGCTAATGGACGAAGGTTTGGATGAGGACGATGCTGTGGAATTGAAAGACGACCTATAATAGTGGAAAATCCAGTTATCCACCCCAAAACTTGACATAAGATAGATTTGTGTATAATAGTGGTACAAAATCAATGTTTTATAACATCAAAAAATTCATATTGGCTTTTTTAAATAGGACTAAACCGGTTTATTCAGCTATTGGTTTTATTATCTTATTTTTTGCATTAAGCATGTCGAGCTACGCTGTATATGATGTAATCTATAGATCTGAAAATCCTACTGCTCTCATGGTTGATTCAACCACAGATACACCAGAATGTAATGTTATGGGTATAAATCTTCATGGGTCATTAGAAACATACCTGCCAAAAGATATAGAAGACTCCGATTTTGTGGCTAGTGAAAATATTACCTACTATATCGAGCAAGCTGAAGATGATGAGAAAATCAGAGCAATCGTGCTTGAAGTTGATTCGAGAGGCGGTTATCCGGTAGCTGCTGAAGAAGTAGCCAATGCATTAAAGAATGCGAAAAAACCTACAGTGGCTTTAATCCGTGAATCCGGTCAGTCTGCGGCTTATTGGGCCAGTACAGGCGCCGACCGCATCTTTGCTTCCATAAATTCAGATGTCGGAAGTATTGGTGTGACTTCTTCCTACTTAGATAATATAGGGAAGAACCAAAAAGAAGGTAATAATTATATCCAACTTAGTGCTGGAAAATTCAAAGATGCAGGAGACCCAGACAAGGTTCTTACAGAAGAAGAAAGAGCAATATTCATGCGAGATCTTAAAATTATACACAATAACTTCATAGAAGCTGTTTCTGAAAACAGAAACATGCCGATAGAGAAAGTTCACGCTATAGCTGACGGATCCTCTGTGTTAGGCGCAAAGGCAAAAAATCTCGGTTTGATTGACGAGATTGGTGGAATAAGCGAGGTTAAAAAATATTTGAATAAAAAAATAGGTGAGGAAGTTGAAATTTGTTGGTATTAAGTTAATTATTATTTATTAATAAAAAATATATATAGCCGTCTTCCAATTTTTATTGAAAACAATTTTTGGATTAATGGTTTTTTGAAGTGGTTTAGCATTGGGTTTATAATAGCTTAAATAATGAAATTGTGGTATGAATTGATTTTTTTGATTGTTGGAATATTTTTATTTGTAACCTTAAAGCAGCCACGATTTTTAATATTAATTATATTTAATTGTTTAAACGTTGAAACATTAAACGCACCTGTTCATCAATTTTTGATTCTCTCTCACTAGTCGTAGCGAAGATACTATTTGGATCATCTGGAATAAACAAAAATAACAATATATCGATTTCACCCATAGCCATATTTACAGCTTTTCTTGAATTAGCGTCAATCGGTCGTGTTCCGAAAGTATTATAATACTCACCCCAAACACCTTTCATTTTTTTTGCATATTCTTGCACACTTTTTACATAATCAACAGATGCTAGTAATGCCTCTTCTTCTACCATAAGCAACTTAATAACACTATCGACATCGTTACGAAAAAATTTAATTTGCAGATTTTGTAAACTTGCTATGGTATTCATATTTCTTTGGTGCCCATTTTCAAGATAGGGCAGCGATATTTCTGACGCTTTAATAAGAAAATCATATCTACTAAGTAATGGATTAATTAACTCAAGAAACTTTTTTTGGTTTTGTTGAATAACTAATGGGTCAATAATTGGATTTGATGATGATTCTGGTGTTGGAACCGAACCAGATTTACCAATATTCTGATATATACCAAAAGCGACTATAATAATAGTTACAATAAATATTCCCCAAGAAATTTTCCTTTTATTTGTCATCGATTCCTTTTTTAAAATATAAACGCATAGCAAAAATAATGTTTACTATTGGCACCAATCCTAAAAGTGCAGACCAGCGAGACCATCCTAAATCGTTTATACGCTGAATAACCAATAAAATTCCATACAAAATAAGTGCAAGTAGAATTATACCTGATAATATATCCCCAAAAATTGATGGGAGAAATGAATACTTACTATCAAAATATACTACAAAAATAGTCGGAAAATAACGTAGAGCAAAATCTCCCCGTCCAATTTTTGCTGAAAATAATTTGGATAATTTGGTTGTTTTTATAACAACTTTCTTTACATTATCTACATGTTTCTCAGTTTGTGGCTGTTGAAACTCAGAATGGGTATTTTTTGAACTGTTTTCCTCATGTAACTTTGATAATTTACCACAAAATGAGCAAAATTTAGCTTCATTAGATAATTCTGTTCCACAATGTATACAATATTTCATATTTTAAATTGTTATACGCACTTCATAAGTGCTTAAATAATTATTTTAAACTTGGAGCATTATTTGAAGCACACACTGAATCTAAAATACCTTTATTAAGCAATACTTGCGCCTGATTCAAATAGTCCACAGATTTCATACTCACTTTAAAATATGGAACACCTTGTAACAATATCTGTGAAGCACTGCGTGCATTATTAAACCCAGAAACAAGACAATCATATGATCTTTTCCATTCCATTGGCGGATTATTACCTAAGATTCTTAATGCATCATCATAAGAATTTATTGCAAGATTAAGATAATTAGTCGCATCGGTTTTTTGCCCATCTGCAGCAGAATACAAACCTTTGTTTCTGTACTCTTCCCCCGCATTACCTTTTAAAATAGCAGGATTATAGTTGTTGTACAAATAACTTAGAACAGGTGTTTGTACTGAATTTTGGTTTAAGTCACTAAACAAACTATCGAGAGCCTGGAGGGCTTTCTTTTCTGCTTCTGGATCAGCTAGCTTGCCATAGCGCAAACTTGGATCAACATATCCTGATCCATTCACACAATCCCCGTTTGAGTTTTTAGAAAACCCAGATTTACATATACAATTATCTGTTGAAACATTAGCGTCATAATAAGAATTTTGTTTTAGTGGCACACTACAAAAAGCAGTCTTTTGAGTATTATCAGAAATACCATTATTAGAAGAATAATAATTCTTCCCTTGCCACGATATTATGTGTGAATTATTAACTTTCGTGTACCACCAATTTACTGTTGGTAAGGGAATGAATATACCACTATTTGTTAGACACTCATAAGCTCCCAAAAAAGCCGTAAGACACTGAACTGTGACACCCACTAACTCACCATTGGAATTAAAAACAGGACCACCAGAATTTCCATGAGATATATTTAAGGAACTTAGTATAAGTATTTGACCACTTTGTTGATCTTTTATAATTTTTTCAACTGCACCATCAACTTGAATTGTCTTTTCACCTCCATAATCTGGATAACCTACTGAATATATTGGGCTACCAACCAATAAATCATTATAGTTTTTTGTATAAGAAGAAAGATTTATAGAGCGATCTTTTAAATTATCAAGTGATATATTTATAATTGATGTCCACTCATCATTTATCTTAATTTGATCTATGTAAAGTAGGGCTAAATCTAAATTTTTATTATATTTTGCATTAACAGTATTATCGTTTAATAGTTTTCTTGTGGTGCTGAGCAAATAATTACATTCTGGAGCTGTGTTCAATGAGATCGTCACACACCCATAAGCTTTATATCTACTAGGATTTGAAAAAACTTTTTCAACTACATGATAATTTGTTAAAATATTCCCAAAGCCACCGAGAGAAATTCCTGATCCTGAAGAGATAATTCTATTCTCATTATTATCAAAAATCTTAATCATCATTACTGATTTAATAACAGCGTCATCAAACTTAATAAGTGTTGACGATTGTACTTCAGTGTTATTAGAAATCGTTATATTAGTTACTGGTGTAGAAGTTCTGTTAAAAATTTTCCAACTAAAAGGATTCCACCAAGCCGCCAAGGCTATCTGTGGTATTAAAATTATTCCTAATAAGAAAATGAAAACAATGTTTATTTTATTTTTCATATTAATTTTTTGATGCTGTATTAAAAATTAGTAACAATATACCATGTAACTTATTAACTTGTCAAGTTTACGGTCTTAATTGGGTCATAAGATGGATTAAATCCTTTTTTTATATATAAAAAGCCCACCACATAGGTAGTGACCGAAGTCACTCATATCGGTTTCCCGATATGGCCAGTTAGACAACCCCATGATTGGTTCTTTGATGTCTAACTGGACCTTTGCCATACCTGTATCATTACTGGTTTAGGCTACTACTAACTATTTAGTTGTAAAATTAATATACAATACTTTGACTTGAATATATAGTCTGATTGGAAGAATTGGTGCCAGGTACCTTTATTGGAATTGAAAAAATTATCAACCAACAGATTATTGAAAAGAAAGACAATACACGAAAAATTTATCTTCTATATATATTAGCCATTTGGTATCAAGTATTTTTTGAAAAATAAAGAAAAAAAATAAAGAAAAAAACCGCCAGATGTTACACTGGCGGGAAATGCTTATTCCCAAGATATTTGAGGAACTCTGGGAAGGAAATGTTTCAAGACATCTCCATAATTCAGGTCATGTTCGTACACCCGAAAAAGAGTCTGGAAATAGTGGTTGGGGTTGCCAAACAGAATTGAACAGGCTTGATTAAAAGATTTAGCATCTACTTCATGATGACTAAATCCTGTCGCTTTCTTTGTAACCTCTCTAAAAAAGGTCATCATCATGCCTCTATTTCCGACATCTGATGGGCTCTCATAGCCTTCTATGTTACAGAAAAAAAATACTTTACTGTAACCTTTTGTGCTTAATTTCAGAGTCTCTCTGGATTCAGCCCACCAAAAGATTTGACCAATGACCTTGGCTCTCCTGACAATTTCCTCTGATTTCTGGTTTAATTCGAAAAAACTATTTAAATTCATTGTCATTGAATTCCTCCTATCATGATAGTACCAAATAATTCTGGTTTTGAACAGGTTTTCTTGGGAGCACGGATATTTTCTTACTAGAAAATTCCTCGTACTCACGCCAGTCGCGTTCGCAAGTCTCCCAAAAAGTATAATCTCATCCTAACGGAAAGAATGGAAATAATTCTTTTTTAAGATATTTCCTACTGCACGAAATGCAAGAGGACTACCAGCATGTCGTGCTACTTCTTTATACATTAAAGTTTTTCCTTTAGGAATTCTTTTGACTACTGCATAGACTTTTTGAGTGAATAATAATTTCATATAAAAACATTGCTATTAGATACAATATACTGTACCCTTACGAAGGAATTGTTTTTTGAATTAAAATTCCCTGATAAAAAGGAGGCTAACTGTGTCAAAAAAAAAGATTTTTAGAAAACCATTCAATCCATTGGTATTTCTACTGACATTAGCAGTATCTCTGTTCGTGACCATATATGTTTTTGCATGGTCCGCACCAGAGATATGGAAAGTTCAAATATCTTCAAAACCAGAAGTTATTTTGATCATTTTCCTCAGTATTCATCTCTGTGGCGCGTTTGTGGAGTGGTTTTTCCATAGAGCAGTACATATTGGTATTATGCGAGATCAAATTCCTCAATATATTTCAAAAATTTTTGAAATTACAAGAACTGACCCAGAGGAAATAGACAGGATTAGAGAAGTAACCGATAAATTAGTAGAGAATGGACTCTTAGTTGCCAATGGTGTGCAAGTTAACTTAGCACCAAGTATAAACTAGGTACTCCTTAAGCTTACAATAAAAATGTCTAATATTGGATATAAAAAATATGAAAAATCAAAATATCGATGATAATATTAATGAAATATTTCGAAAGGAAGAAAGAAAAGAAAAATCAGATAAACTAAAAAAATCACTCCACGCCTTTTTATTTGGTTTGTTGTTAACATTTCCCCCTATACTGATGTACTTTTTTGTGAAGTGGGACCCTATCTTTATTAACAGAGAAGATGATGATGTTTCCGTAGCTATATGGCTACTCGCTATAATATATTGGGTTGTATTTTTTCAAATCTACAAATACAGAGAACGATCAATAAGAAGAACTCGTGAGTTAGCACAATTATTGAGTGATAGATGGACCATTGAAGAAAGGGAAGAAGAGAGAAGAAGATTAACATCAGATTTTTTATTTATGAACCATCTAAAAGATGAGTGCCCTGAAGTTTTTGAAAACAATACTTTAAAACTGCCTTAAAAATATGTCAGACAAACTAGAAAAAAGACGATGGTAACGGTACTGATGGTGAAAAAGCTCCTTCCTATAGGTAAAGATGTGTTAAAATAATTATTTAATATGTTCATCTCAAAGAAAATTTTATATCTAGCTGGAAGTGTAGTGCTACTTGTTACAGGTATCTTTATTGGCACATTGTTGACTAGAAACCAAGTGAACCTGCAAGCGACAGGACAGACGGTTCACGAATCAGAAAATCTTATCCCATTAAATATCGGAACAGTTGGTACGAGTACACAATCAGGTACTCTTGTGAAAGTAACCCGTGTCGTTGATGGTGATACTATTGAAATAGAAGGAGGTGAACGAGTCCGCTATATTGGTATTGATACCCCAGAGACCGTTGACCCGAGAAAGCCAGTACAATGCTTTGGTGTGGAAGCATCAAAGAAAAATAAAGAGCTCGTGGAAGGTAAGATGGTAAGATTAGAGAAAGACATTACTGACAGAGATAAATACAATCGGCTACTTCGTTATATATGGCTCGGCGATACCTTAATCAATCAAGAGCTGGTGGAACAGGGGTTTGCCAAGTCATATTCATATCCACCGGATATCAAATACCAAGACAAGTTTGTAGCAGCTGAAAAGAAAGCAAGGGAAGATAAAATTGGTCTTTGGACCGCCTGTACTTCAGAAACGGCTCCAGCCACTGTCGTAACACCAGCATCGCAAACATCCGCCACGGACCCTTCGTGCACCATCAAGGGCAACATAAGCACATCCGGTGAGAAGATCTACCATATGCAAGGGTGCGGTTCGTATTTAAAGACAACAATTGGCGAAAGCCGTGGTGAAAAATGGTTTTGCACCGAAGCTGAAGCTCAAGCTTCCGGTTGGCGGAAAGCATTAAATTGTCACTAAACGAATAAGCTCAAATGATTTAGAAAAAAAGTAGTTGGATAAAGAAATTGGGTGTCTTTATTGGAATTGAAAAAATTATTTGAATTTTAGCCGAAAATAAGACATAATTAGAGGATGAATCTTTCGATTGGAATCGTCGGCTTGCCAAATGTGGGGAAATCCACGCTTTTTAATGCGCTGACGAAAAAAAGCGTGCCAGCGGAGAATTATCCTTTTTGTACTATTGACCCGTCTGTGGGTATTGTTCCTGTGCCAGACGAGCGACTCTGGAAACTCTCAGAATTTTCAAAATCTAAAAAAACTATTCCAGCAGTGGTGGAGTTTGTGGATATCGCGGGTCTTGTCAAAGGTGCTTCAGAGGGTGAAGGTTTGGGAAATAAATTTTTACAAAATATTCGAGAAGTGGATGCCATTGCGCAAGTCGTTCGCATTTTTGAGGACAAAGATATTATTCATGTTGGCGGCAGAATTGACCCTCTTTTTGATATTGAAATTATAAATTTTGAACTTATTCAAGCAGATTTGCAGACTGTGACAAAAAGGCTCAGTAACATCCAAAAAGATGTGAAAGCTGGTAAGGGAACACTTATCCCTGGAAGGGGCAAAAAAGAAGCTGAGTTTGAAGATGAATTATTAAAGAGAGTTGAAGCTCACCTTAAGGATAGCAAATTGGCAAATACTTTAGAGATGGATGAAAAAGAATTGCCTGTCATAAAACAACTTTCTCTTTTGACCATGAAGCCAATTATGTATGTTCTGAATACTTCTGAAGCGACAGAAAATAGAAGGCCCGCCCGACCGGATGATACCAGTCATTCGGGCGGGGATGATTCTTATAAAATACCTGGAATGTATGTTGAAGTTGATCCCGTCTTTGAAAAAGGGCTAGATGATTTGATAAAAAAGGGCTACGAGCTTTTAAATTTGATTACATATTTTACTACAGGTGAAGACGAGACTCGGGCATGGACAGTGGCTAAAGGCTCAACAGCTCCTGTCGCGGGTATGGCTATTCACACAGATTTCAAAGATAAATTTATTCGAGCGGAGGTTGTCCATAATACAGACTTACTTTCTTCTGGCTCATATGCTTCCGCTCGCGAAAAAGGATTGGTCAAGACAGAAGGAAAAGAGTATGTAGTCAAAGATGGAGATATCGTAGAGTTTAAGATTTAATATTGTGGTATAATTTGAAATGAAATTTATCATTTATCATTTATTAAACATATGGAACCAAACACAATTACATACACAGTTAAACCTAAAAGTAGCGCCAAAGACTTCTTTTTAAATCTCGGTGCGATAGTCGCAATGTTTACTGTCGCGGGCAATCTTATAAATCTTCTATTCACGGCCATCAACAAAGCATTTCCATTAATAAACTCTTATTCCTATTATTACAATTCTAGTAGCTCAATAAGCTTTCCAGTAGCTACACTTATTATTTTCTTTCCAATTTACATTTTGCTTATGTGGCTTTTGGAAAAGAGCTATGCTTCCGAGCCTGAGAAAAGACATGTAGGTATACGAAAATGGCTGACATTTATCACTTTATTCATCGCAGGGCTTGCTATCGCAGGAGATTTGGTAACTGTACTCTACTACTTCATTGATGGTCAGGAGTTAACTGTCGGGTTTTTGATGAAAATCTTAGTGGTACTTGTTTTGGCTGTAATGATTTTCCTATATTATATTTCAGACCTTCGTGAAAAACTTACAAGTGTTTCAAAAAAAATCTGGCTCGGTGTGTCTGTTGCAGTTATCTTATTTTCAATCGTCTGGGGGTTTTCAGTCCTTGGTTCACCTCGGACACAACAACTTTTAAAATACGATAATCAAAAAGTTTCTCATTTGGTAAATCTAAATAGCCAGATACAATATTATTACGATATTAAGGGCTTTTTGCCACAAACAATTGATGATTTATCCACATTTAATTCTTATCTTACGAAGAATGATAGTCAGACTGGAAAACCATACGAGTATATAAAAATAAGCGAAACTGAATATAGTGTATGCGCTGTATTTAATAAGAATACAACAGATGACACAAAAGGAGATAGTTATCAAAACACTTCACCTACTAGGGTTTTAGGTTATGATAATATTTCTGAGACACATCCTGCTGGAAGACATTGTTTTAATGGTGTGGTAACGCCAATACAATATACCAATATCCCAATGCTTACCCAATAAAGATAAGTAATTAAATTTTACATAGGTCTAACCTATGTAGAAGTGGTTTAGCAAAATCCCAAAGGACTCTCCTTGGGGATTTTGCTAACCAGAGATTTTTAGGGTATTATGAGAATAATATGAAAGAATACGATCATAAAAAAATTGAAGCCAAATGGCAAAAAGAATGGGAAAAGAAAGAAGTTTTTAATGCCTCTGATTTTTCAAAAAAACCTAAATTTTACGGACTTATAGAATTTCCATATCCATCAGGCGAGGGACTTCATGTCGGGCATATTCGTAGTAATACAGCAATGGATATTATCGCTCGCAAACGACGGATGGAGGGGTTTAATGTTTTATATCCTATTGGATGGGACGCTTTTGGATTACCTACAGAAAACTACGCTATTAAAACTGGAATTTCTCCTGAAAAAGTTACCAAGATAAACACGGACATCTTTCGAAGACAGTTAAAGTCAATTGGCTTTTCTTTTGATTGGTCCAGAGAAGTAAACACCACTGACCCAAAATATTATAAATGGACTCAGTGGCTTTTCTTGCAGTTTTTAAAACATGATTTAGCATACAAAGCTAAAATAAATATAAATTGGTGTCCAAAGGACAAAATTGGATTGGCAAATGAAGAAGTTGTTGGTGGTTGTTGCGAAAGATGTGGCACGCCAGTTGAGAAACGCGAAAAGGAACAGTGGATGCTTCGCATAACAAAATATGCTGATAAACTAGATAAGGATTTGGACGATGTCGATTTCCTGGAAAAAATAAAACTTCAACAGAGAAACTGGATTGGAAGAAGTGAGGGAGCGGAGATAGGTTTTAAAATTAAAAGTTCAAATTCAAATGTTGAAGATGAAATAAAAGTTTTTACGACACGACCGGATACTATTTTTGGCGCCACTTATGTTGTACTTGCTCCAGAAAATGAATTGGTTTCAAATCTTAAATCTAAAATCTCAAATTGGGAAGAAGTTGAAAAATATATAGTGAAAGCAAAAGCCAAGGCAGAAATAGAACGCTCAGCAGACGAAAAAGACCCTTCGACGGGCTCAGGGCAAGCAAAGACTGGTGTACAACTAAAAGGGTTGATAGCAATTAATCCTGCAAATAATGAAGAAATTCCAGTTTTTATCGCGGACTATGTGATTGCGACATATGGTACAGGAGCTGTGATGGCTGTACCTGCTCATGATGAGCGTGATTTTGCTTTTGCGAATAAATATAATTTGCCTGTCTTGGTTGTGGTTTCAGGTGGAGATGGAAATTCTGCATATGTTGGAGATGGAAAAATGATTAACTCAGGAAAATTTGATGGTCAGGATTCAGAATTAG
Organism: Parcubacteria group bacterium; assembly: GCA_039740895.1. GTDB lineage: Bacteria > Patescibacteriota > Minisyncoccia > Phycocordibacterales > DATDWN01 > JBCLGS01. The sequence goes on along the minus strand of JBCLGS010000001.1, from coordinate 34,568 downwards.
TAAAAAAAGAAATCACAAAATTTGTTGGTGGAAAGTGGGTTACGAAATATAAACTTCGCGATTGGGTTTTTTCACGACAGAGATATTGGGGAGAACCAATTCCTGTTGTTCATTGTGATAAGTGCGGAGTTGTTCCGCTATCAGAAAAAGATTTACCATTGAAGCTTCCAAAAATTGCAAAGTATGAGCCTACGAATAGCGGAGAGTCTCCACTTGCTGGTATTTCAAAATGGGTTAATACGAAGTGTCCTAAGTGTTTTGGAAAAGCAAAGAGAGAAACAGACACAATGCCAAACTGGGCTGGTTCTTCTTGGTATTTCTTGAGATATTGTGATCCAAAAAATTCAAAAAAGTTTGCAGACATAAAAAAATTGAAATATTGGATGCAGGTAGATTGGTATAATGGCGGAATGGAACATACAACACTTCACCTTTTATATTCACGATTCTGGAATAAGTTTTTGTTCGACATCGGACTTGTGCCATTTTCAGAAGCTTATAAAAAGCGTACCTCTCACGGCATGATTTTAGCTAAAAATGGAGAGAAAATGTCCAAGTCAAAAGGTAATGTTATAAATCCGGATGATATTGTTAAAACTTATGGTGCGGATACACTCCGAATGTACGAAATGTTTATGGGTCCTTTTGACCAAGCCATTGCTTGGGGTGAGGACAATATAATAGGTGTCAGAAGGTTTATTGAGCGTGTCTGGAAAATTCAAAATAAAGTTGTGTCAAAGACGGTCTTTGACACAAACATGGCAAGGACGGTCCTTACCACGGAGGAATACAAAAAGTTTGAAACACTTCTACATAAGACAGTGAAAAAAGTATCTGATGATATTGAGAGTATGAGGTTCAATACCGCTATTTCTTCAATGATGATTTTGGTTAATTTTATGGATAAGATAGAACAAATTAGAAAGAGTGATTTCGAAATGTTTTTGAAAGTGTTGTCACCATTTGCACCACATGTCACGGAGGAGATTTGGGCTGAATTGGGGGACAAAAAAATCCTGTCCACGGAAGCTTGGCCTAAAGCCGATCCAAACAAAATGAAAGAAACTGAGATAACAATAGCAATCCAAATCAATGGAAAGGTTCGAGCCGAGACATTTATCACTTCAGATATGTCAGAGGCGGACATTATAGAATATGTGAAGAGATTGGAGGATGTGGATAAGTGGATCGCTGGCAAAGAAATACGCAAGATTATATATGTTCCTCTCAAGTTGGTGAGTATTGTTGTCTAGACTTGACTTAAATGGACAATAATGATACAAATAACCCATAAGTTAGTTTGAAGTTAGTTTGAATTTATTATCAATTAGAAACATTATAAATATGAGCGAAAAATCACCAATCACATTCAAACCTAAACAAGTAACAAAGCGTCTACTTTCAGTTCTTTCAAATAGAGCTCAGGATGTTTTGATAAGCCGCATAGGTCTTGGTGCAGAGACAAAAAGAATGACCCTTGAGGCTATTGGAAAGAAGTATAAAATCACTCGTGAGCGGGTACGACAAATTGAAAACTATTCAATCGCAAGTATTAGAAAATCCAAAGAATATATCAAGGAAAAGCCAGCTTTTGATGAATTGAAAAAGATCATGACAGACTTGGGAACAATAGTTTCTGAAGAGCATTTTCTAGCACATCTATCTAAAGATAAATCAACGCAAAATCATCTCCATTTTTTGCTTATTATTGGTGAAGATTTTATAAAGGAAAAAGAAGACGAAGAATTTAAACATCGATGGTATGTAGATAAGGATCTTGCAAAGAAGATTCACGAGTCTCTTCGACAGCTATACAGCAAACTTTCAGACGAAGAAATTCTTTTGGAATCAGATATGATTGAAAAGTTTCTAGAGAATTTGATAGATGTTTCAGATAAATACAAAAATCAAGAAATAGCAAAGAGATGGTTACATCTTTCAAAGTTGATTGATAAAAACCCGCTGGGCGAATGGGGTAAGACTGGTTCTCCAAACATCAATGCGAAAGGTATGCGAGATTATGCTTTTCTAGTTATCCGACGACATGGTTCACCAATTCACTTCCGAGAGGTTGCAAAACTTATTACAGAATTGTTCAAGAAAAAAGCTCATGTTGCCACAACACACAACGAGCTCATTAAAGACCCTCGATTTGTTTTGGTTGGCCGAGGACTATATGCTCTAAGAGAATGGGGATATATGTCAGGTGTGGTCAAGGATGTTATCCGAGGGGTATTAGAAAAGAACGGCCCACTTACAAAGGAACAAGTCATTGAAAAAGTTTTGAAGGAAAGATATGTAAAGGAAAACACTATCATGGTAAACCTACAGAATCCAAAGTTTTTTAAGAAAAATAAAGAAGGTAAATACATAGCAGTATAAATTAAAATTTGTTATACTTCACTATATGTTTGATTCATATATAAAGTTTTTTTCTGATCCAACTATAGCGATGACATTTAAGTATCTTTATAACACGTCATTTATTTGGATACCTGTGATTTTGGGATGGGCACTGTGGGATTTGTGGGTTGACTATAGACGTGCTCAATTTTTTGCTAAAACAACATACATTTTATTGGAAATAAAACTTCCTAGAGAAATGTTTAAATCACCTTTGGCTGCAGAGTTTTTTATTAGCGGTTTATGGACTACTTTACGGGAAGGAAGTTGGTTTGAAAAATATTGGAAAGGACAAGTCAGACAACATTTTTCTCTTGAAATGGTTTCAATTGATGGAGGAGTGCATTTTTTCATATGGTGCGAGAAGGGCTCAAAAAATCAAATTGAAGCCAATTTATATTCTCAATTTCCTGGAATTGAGATTTATGAGGTTCCAGATTATACTCTTCCAATGAATTATAATCCTGAAGTAACTGATATGTTTGCCACGGAATTTGATCTAACTAAACCAGATGCTTTTCCAATAAAAACTTATTTAGATTATGGTATGGATAAAGATCCAAAAGAAGAGTTTAAAATTGACCCACTAACTCCACTCATTGAAGCACTTGGCTCACTTGGTAAGGGTTATCAGGCTTGGGTTCAGATTATTATTCGAGCACACAAAGATGAAGACCCAGATCCTGATAAACCCGGAAAATTTATCGATAAGAAATGGAAAAAAGATGCTGAAGTTCAAATTGATAAAATTTTAGCAAAAAGTAAAGGTGAAAAAGGCGAAGACGGAAAAATAATTCCTGGTTCTACACGCTTTTTAACTAAAGGTGAAACAGATACTGTGGCTGCACTTGAGCGAAGTATCTCAAAAAATGGATTTGATACAGGTATTAGACTAATATATACAGCACCGAAAAGCCTAGGTAGTTCAAATAACATTGGGGGTTTGGTTGGAGGCATAATGCATTTTAATTCAAATTCTTTAAATGGGTTTAAAACTGCTCGTGGTGCCCCTCCTCCAAAATATAAGCCAGTTTTACTTGCATGGAAAGATAGACCCAAAAAAAATATTGATTTTGCAAAACAAAATTTACTTAATGCATATAAACGACGAGCCTATTTTTATAGGCCATTTAAAAGTCCACATTTTGTTTTGAATACCGAGGAGCTTGCCACAATGTATCATTTTCCTGGAGGCGTTTCTACCACTCCTACATTCACGCGTATTGGCTCTAAGAAGGCCGAGGCTCCATCAAACCTACCGTCATAATAATTGCCTATGGAAGACCCAAAATATATTATTTTTTTGAAATCTTGGTCTGAAAAGGTTAAGGTGTATGTGGAATATCAGAAAGTTACCAGACCAAAAGCAATTTTAGCTTTTATTACAGCTTTTATTTTTGCATTTATTTCTGTTCTTTTGTTCACTACACCAACAAATTTTCCTGTTGGAGATGTTTTGACAATACGCTTTGGAGAATCTCTCCAGTCCATTACAGTTGATTTGAAGAATAAGAATATTATTGGTTCGGAATTAGTTTTCCGTTCGCTGGTTATTCTTTTTGGTGGTGAAAAAAAGGTTATCGCTGGTGATTATTTGTTGTCCAAGAAAGAAAGTTCGTTCATGTTGGCACGCAGACTGGTTAATGGAGTATTTCAAATCAATACAATTAAAATTACAATACCAGAAGGTTGGAATGTATTTCAGATAGGGGATTATCTTGAGAAAAATTTATTGAAATTTAATAAAAAAGAATTCGTTGATTCAGCCAAAAAATATGAAGGCTATTTATTTCCTGATACATATTTTGTATCGATGAGTGCGAAACCTGCAGACATTATAGAATTGATGAAGAATAATTTCAATAAGAAAATTCTCCAAGTTGCAAATCTTCAAACGACGAAAAAATCAATTAGTGATATCATCATTATGGCTTCAATCCTTGAAGGTGAGGCACTTCCTAAAGACAAACAAATAGTGGCAGGTATTTTATGGAAAAGAATTGCTATCGGTATGCCACTACAAGTTGATGCGACTTTTAAATATATAAATGGAAAAAATACATACGAATTAACTTTGGATGATTTGAAAATAGATTCTCCTTACAATACTTACACAAATAAAGGTCTTCCTATAGGACCAATATCAAACCCCGGTATCGATGCTATCATTGCCGCATATACACCTATAAAAACAAATTATCTTTATTTTCTCACAGAAAAAGATGGCACAATTCACTACGCAAAAACTTTTGCTGAGCATATTATTAACAAGCAAAAATATCTCAAATAAAACAAACTAAATAATACCTTTTCTGAGAACATTCAAAACCCCAGCGGGTTTTGAATTCTCTCCTTACAGGAGCAGTACACCTTTCGCATCTGACTACAGACGCTCAAGGTCTTGCGAAGTGATACTATCACTTCTCACCTCGACCTGAATTTGTCAATGAGCCCTCCTTTCAGTCGGGTCGTTGACAAAACCTGCTTCAGGTCTGCGGGGTCTCAGAAAAGGTATTATTTAGTTTGTTTTATTTTACCATCTTCTAATTTTATGTTATAACTTGTGAATGAATAAAAAGCCAAAGGTGTTCGTAGGTGTCTCAGGTGGAGTGGATAGCTCTGTGGCTTTGGCGCTCTTACAAAAGGCTACACCAAATAATTTTGAAAAATTATTTGGTCGCCCGACCCCAGAGGGGTTTAGGGATGGTTTCGACGTGACAGGTGTATTTTTGAAGACCTGGCATCCAGATTTTTTGCCATGTGATTGGAAGGAAGAAAGACGAAGTGCTATGCGGGTTTGCGCCACACTCGGTGTTCCTTTCCTGACCATGGATTGTGAAGCTGAATACAAGAAAGAAGTTGCTGACTATATGATAAGAGAGTATAAAATGGGACGAACTCCAAACCCAGATGTTTTTTGTAATAAATATGTAAAATTTGGTGTCTTTTTAAAAAAGGCACTGGAGATGGGTGCAGATTTTATTGCCACTGGTCACTATAGTCAAATAGGATTGATAAGTAAAAAAAATCTCGTTGATGTCGTATCCTTTGGGGAGACTTCGCAAGCCGGGCAGGCGAGACTTGAGGAATTTTTCAACAGAAAAATATCCGTGCTCCCCAAAGGATATGACGAGAAAGAGATTTTTAATTACGAGTATCAACTCCATGAATCAGTTGATAAAAATAAAGATCAATCATATTTTTTATACACACTGAATCAAGAACAGCTTTCTCGTTCACTTTTTCCGATTGGTGGGATGACAAAGCCAGAGGTTCGGAAGCTCGCGGAAAAGTTTGGTTTACCAACAGCCACAAAGAAAGACAGCCAAGGGGTTTGTTTTTTGGGCAAACTTGATATGCGTGAATTTTTATCTCACTTTATAAAAACTAAACGGGGAGATGTTTTGAATACTAGTAGTGAAGTTATTGGATATCACGATGGTGCAATTTTTTACACCATAGGTGCTAGACAGGGATATAATATCTTGAAAAAAACTCCAAATGAGCCTCGGTATTTTGTGGTAGCAAAAGATTTGGATAAAAATACCATTACTGTCGCAAATAAAGAAACTGAAGCTGAGGATGTTTTCAGCACTTCTGAAGTTGTTGTTTCAGATATGCATTTTATTTCAAACACCGAACCAAAACTTCCTCTAAAATGTCTAGTCCGAATAAGATATCGTCAAGAAAAACAAAAATGCACTATTAGTAGGACTTGCAGAAGAGAGCCTTCTGCACGAGAACGCAGACGATTTTCCAACAAGGAAAATCGGATCGAAAATAATGTTTTGCGTAAGCAAGAACATTTTTTCGATAGCTCAAAAAAAAGTCCTGCATGTTATGTAATTAAGTTTGACAAACCTCAAAATGGCGTGGCGGTTGGACAGTCTGCTGTTTTGTATGATGCCTGCCCGACACGCTCTCATGGTCGAGGCGGGCGGGGGGATAAGTGTCTTGGCGGAGGAATTATCGAAAAAACGCTATAATTTGCTCCAAGCTATAAATATGCGATAATGTTTTGTATGAATACAGAACCAATTTATATTATAAAAGCCGATGGCACTCGGGAATTATTTGATGTTTCTAAACTTGAACATTCTTTAAAGCACGCTGGAGCAAGCTCAAATGATGTCCAGTCTATTATAAATACAATCCAAAACGATTTGATTGATGGTATGACGACATACGATATTTATCATCGTGCTTTTACTTTACTTCATGAAGAGAATCGCCCAGTAGCAGTAAGATATTCGTTGAAAAGAGCCATTATGGAACTTGGACCTTCTGGCTTTCCATTTGAGGATTATGTTGCAGAGATATTTAAAACAAAAGGTTTTGAAACTTTGACCGGTCAGGTGGTCAAGGGACAGTATGTAGAACACGAAATGGATGTCGTAGCATGGAACGACCAGAAGCTTATAATGGTGGAAGCGAAATTTCATAATGAGCTTGGAGTGAAATCAGATTTGAAGATTGTTTTGTATGTCAAAGAGAGATTTGACGATTTAAGCACACAAACATTTGAGTATGGTGGAAAGAAAAGAAAACTAGATGAAGGTTGGCTTATTACAAATACAAAATTTACAAGCACCGCTATAGAGTATGGCTCACATCATGGGAACCGTTTGATAATGATAGGTTGGAATTATCCCGAGCATGGAAATCTGCACGACATGATACTTGAAGCCAAACTTCATCCGCTAACCTGCCTTGTCACTCTGGAAGGTTTTGCAAAAAAAGAATTGCTTTCTCGAGGAATTGTTTTGTGTAAAACACTTGCAGAAAATCCAGAGTTACTTGAGTCAGTTGGAGTAAAGGGCGAGGAAGCCAAAAAAGTTTTAGAGGAAATAAAATCATTATAGTTAATGAAAGAAACGAGAAGTGAAAAAATGAAAGAGATTTATGAAGAGCTTTTGAAATTTAAAAAATCTCCTTTATATAAATACAGAATAGAAAATAAATATTTTCCTGTAGTTGGAGAAGGGAATTGTAATGCAAAAATAATGTTCATTGGCGAAGCACCGGGAAAGAAAGAAGCTGAGACGGCTCGGCCTTTTTGTGGGCGGTCAGGAAAACTTCTAGACGAAATGATTGCTTCAATCGGTCTAAAACGCGAAGATGTTTACATTACAAATATTGTGAAGGATAGGCCTCAAGAAAACCGTGACCCAACACCTGCCGAAATAGAATTATATGCTCCATTTCTGGATAGGCAAATAGAAATAATAAAGCCCAAAGTCATTGCTACGCTTGGCCGATTTTCAATGGTCTATATTAGGAATCGTCTTGGGTTAAAGGATTTACTAGGACCTATTGGTGAGATGCATGGGAAATCCTTTGTGGCCAAGACAAAAAATGGTAAAGTAACAGTCATTCCTCTATATCACCCAGCCGTGGCTTTATACAACGGCTCGCAGAAAGAATTACTCTTAAAAGATTTTCAAATATTAAAAAAGTTTCTTTGACTTATTTTTTGATATGATATAATAACAACAATGAAAAAAGAAACTTCCAAAAAAATAAAAAGTGTGACAATTGATGATTTGGCCACCATGATGAATAAGGGTTTTATTTCTGTAACAAAAGATTTTGATACAAAGCTTGATAATTCTGCCATTATGGTAGCCAAGGGTTTTGATTCTGTGCACAAAGAACTAAAATCTGAGATATTTTCTCTGGGGATTGGATTAAGAAAAGAAATAATGGAAACAGAAGATAGACTAATTGTCCGTATAGATGGTCTAGAAAAAGTAATTACCGATAAAGTTTTAAACAAAGAACCTAAAAATAGCGAGATTTACTCTCTTGATTTACGAGTGACAAAAATAGAAAAACCATTGGTCTCAAGTAGTTTTTGTGTTATCATATTTTATGATGACGTCAACAGAAATACGACAAAAATACTTGGAGTTTTTCAAGGAAAAAGGACACACAATAATCCCTTCAGCTTCACTCATACCTGAAAATGACCCAACTGTGCTGTTTACCACCGCAGGAATGCATCCACTCGTGCCTTATCTGCTAGGTGAAAAGCACCCACAAGGGACTAGGATTACAAGCGCACAAAAATGCATCCGAACGGGAGACATCGATGAGGTGGGAGATCATTCACACCACACTTTTTTTGAAATGCTTGGAAACTGGTCACTCGGAGACCCGTCCGAACCGGACGGCATCGGCCGGGCGGGCTATTTCAAAAAAGAGGCTATTGAGTGGAGTTATAAATTTTTGACTTCTCCAAAATGGCTTGGCTTGGATAAAAATAAGATTGCTGTATCAGTTTTTGAGGGTGACAAGGACGCTCCTTTTGATAGCGAAGGTTTTGAAATTTGGAAAAAACTCGGAATTCCAGAAAAAAGAATTGCAAAACTTCCAAAGAAAAATAATTGGTGGGGTCCAGCAGGTGAAAGTGGTCCATGTGGCCCTGATTCCGAAATGTTTTATTGGGTAGGTGCTGTAGACAAAGTTCCTGAAAGTTTCAATGATGATAATTCACTTTGGCTAGAAATATGGAATGATGTTTTTATGCAATACAATAAAACTCTCGATGGAGTTTTTGAACCACTATCACAAAAAAATGTAGATACAGGAATGGGACTAGAGAGAATTACAGCAGTGGTAAATGGCCTCAATGATAATTATAGAACAGAGCTATTTTGGCCACTTATTGAAAAGATTGAAAAATTGTCTGGTAAAAAATATGAAGAAAATATGAAGGAAATGCGTATTATTGCTGACCATTTGAAAGCCGCTACATTTATTTTAGGGGATGAAAAGGGAATTGTTCCGTCAAATACCGGTCAGGGATATGTCCTTCGAAGAATTATTCGCCGAGCTGTGCGGTATGGTAAACAACTGGGAATAAAATCATTCACATTTGCTATAGGAGATGTGGTTATTGAAATATATAAAAATGTTTATCCTGAGCTTTTGAAAAACAAAGATTTTGTATTGAGTAATTTACATCAAGAAGAAGAAAAATTTGAGAAAACTTTAGAAAATGGCTTGAAAGAATTTGAAAAAGGAATAAGTCCTTTTATCCTTTTCACTACATACGGTTTTCCCATTGAAATAACAAAAGAATTGGCACAAGAAAAAGGAATTGAAATAGACGAAAAAAAATTCTATGAAGAATTGAAGCAACATCAAGATTTATCTCGCACCTCTTCTGCTGGAATGTTCAAGGGAGGTCTTTCTGATGCAGGAGAAGAAACTAAAAAACTGCATACAGCCACACACTTACTTTTAAAGGCATTGAAGGATGTTCTCGGTGAGGAAGTATCACAGAAGGGAAGCAACATTACATCAGAGAGACTTCGATTTGATTTTAATCACGGTGCAAAAATGACAGATGAAGAAAAGAAAAGAGTGGAAGATATTGTCAATGAAAAAATACAGGCGAAATTACCTATGCAGAAAATTGTTATGAAAAAGGAAGATGCAGAAAAGACTGGAGCATCGCACGCTTTTGGTGATAAATATGGTGATGAGGTTTCCATCTACTTTGTTGGAGAAACCTTAGACTCTGCTTGGTCAAAGGAATTCTGCGGTGGTCCACATGTTTCAAACACCGGTGAGCTTGGACATTTTAAAATAACTAAAGAGGAAGCCGTCGCTCTCGGTGTTCGTCGTATTAAAGCTATATTGGAATAGCATGGATAAAAATACTGCAAAACAAAGAATAGAAAAGCTAATAGCACAAATTGAAGATTTGCGTTATCGCTACCATGTCTTAAATGACCTTGCCGTTACGGATGAAGTTAAAGATGCTCTAGAAAAAGAACTAAAAAAACTTGAAGCAGAGTTTCCAGATTTGGCGCAAAAAAATTCTCCCGTGTCCCGGGTGGCAGGTAAGCCTTTAGATAAATTTGTAAAAGTGAAGCACAATGTGCGAATGCTTTCTTTAAACGATGTTTTTTCAAAAGATGAATTGAGAGATTGGGAAACTAGAGTAAATAAAATATTGGTTAGTCAATTAAATAGAAAAAGTGCAAACAGAAAAAGTGTTTCTTATTTTGCCGAAGTAAAATTTGACGGTCTTGCTGTATCTCTTATTTATGAAAATGGAGTTTTTGTGCGAGGCGCAACTCGCGGGGATGGATTTATAGGTGAGGATATTACTCAAAATTTGAAAACTATAGAATCAATACCTTTGAAACTCCGAGCACCATTTCCTAACTACATTGAAATTCGAGGTGAGGCCATAATGCCCAAAAAAGTATTGGGGGAGCTTAATCGTCAACAAGAAAAGGAAGGCAAACAACTTTTTGCAAATACTCGTAATGCGGCTGCTGGAAGCTTGCGACAGCTAGACTCTAGTTTAACTGCCAAAAGAAAATTAGATTTTTATGCTTATGATATTGTTCAGTTGGATGAGAAATACAATCCTATAAAAAAACATTCAGGCCTGCACCAAATGCTCCGAGAGTTTGGCTTTAAAACTTTAGAAAAATATGAATGTAAAACTGAAAGTTTAAAAGATGTTAATAATTTTATTGATAAGATAGGAAAAATTAGAGCAGGACTTCCATTTGGGATTGATGGAGTGGTCATCTCTGTGGATGAAATACTAGCTCAGAATATTCTTGGGGTAGTTGGAAAAGCTCCTCGCTATATGGTGGCTTACAAATTTGCTGCAGAAAAAGCTACTACGATAATCAAAGAAATAAGAGTTAATGTCGGAAGAACAGGAGTGCTTACACCTCTTGCTGTTTTTGAGCCGACACTTGTAGCTGGTTCAACTATTGGTAAAGCCACGCTTCATAATATGGATCAGATAGAAAGACTTGATGTTCGCGTGGGAGATACCGTAATTATTCAAAAAGCTGGAGATGTTATTCCAGAAGTTGTAGAGGTGCTGACCAAGATGCGAACGGGTAAGGAAAAGAAATTTAAAATGTTGGATAAATGTCCAGTTTGCGGAAGTCCTGTAAAAAAAAGAGCTCTGGGAGGAAAAGAAGAGACATCTACGGCGTATTACTGTTCCAATGCCAAATGCCCAGCAAAAAATAGAAGATTTATGCAACACTTTGTTTCTGTGCTTGAAATATATGAAATTGGACCAAAAATTCTAGATCGTTTCCAGGCAGAAGGGCTCATAAGTGACGCAGCCGATATTTTTGCATTGGAGGAAAGTGATATTAAGGAATTGGAGCGTTTCGGAGAAAAGAGTGCAGAAAATATTATTGCTTCTATAAACGAGCATAGGAAGATTACATTACCTAGATTTATATTTTCATTAGGTATTTTGCACATCGGGGAGCAAACCTCAGAAGACTTAGCAAAACATTTTAAAACCTTAGAAAAATTAAAAAGTATTTCATTGGAAGAAATTAACAATATTGAAAATATAGGACCAGTGGTTTCTAAAAGTGTCTTTGAATATTTCCGAAATAAAGATAATTTGAAATTTATAGAAAAACTTTTCAAAAATGGAGTCTCTATATTACCGTATAAATCTCAGACTATAAGTCAGAAATTAGCTGGCAAAACTTTTGTCATTACTGGTACACTTGAAACAATGAGTCGTGATGATGCCAAGAAAAAAATTAAAGAACTTGGTGGGAAAATTACAGAAAGTGTTTCAAAACAGACTTCATTCGTAGTAGTAGGAAATGAGCCTGGAAGTAAGTACCAAAAAGCATTAAAAGAAGGAGTTCCTGTTTTGTCAGAAAAAGAGCTAATTTCTTTGATACAGCCATAATCATATTCATTTAAAATGAATATGATTTGTTGTTCATGTGCAATTAGGTTATACTATTTGTATTAGAAACTTGAATCCAACTAACTCAAATGTCTCAAGATAACATATCAAAAATTAAAATAGCTTTTCTAAAATTCAAAGAGCAATTAGGTGAATTGAGTGAAGAGCAAGAAAAAATAATTTCTAATTTTAGACGACAGCTTGAAAAAGAAAAAATAGAAAGGTTGCGTAAAGATTTAAAAATGTAATTATGAATTTTGAACAAAAACAAAAAGAAGATGACTTGTCTTTAAAAGAGGGTACCGTACTGCCCGAAGTATCACCCGAAGCATTACCCTTAACAGAAACAGAAGAAATAAAAGAATTAGATCTAAAATCTGATGCGGAAATAGCTTCATTTGACGAAAAAGCAGACACTGTAACTCCAAATGTGATTGGTTTTGGTGAAAGATTAGGATTTACTTCTGATGAGGTTACATCACGCATGGAATCAAGTGGCACAAATTCTGCACTAAGTGGCATCAAAGATTCAGCTAGTGGATTATATAAAAGTTTTAAAAAAATTATGGCTATAGGAGTACTAGCTTCTATGGCAGGTGGTATAGAAGCACAAACAACGAATGGTGAAAGAGCACATGTGGAAATTGAAAAAAATAATCCTCAACGAATAGCATTTGAAAGTTATGATAAGTATAAAAAATATGTAAAAACTCATCGGGAATATAATTTAGTAGGGGAATCTGAATTTAATAAACTTAAGATGGAAGCTGAACTTAATTATAAAGATGCTGATGACCAAAGAAGGTGGTTGGCAGGAGTAGTACATTCTCCGGAATATGCTTTAAAAGCTAAGAAATTTGAGGGTCTATCTGATGAGGAAATAGAACGTAGAAAAGGTATTGCAGTATCTGACAATCTAAGAATTCAGGATCAACATCACCCTCTGGATAAAGGAGTTGCTGGGGAGTATATTTCTTATAATTCTGGAACTGGAAGACCTGAATTAGAAGGTAAATACATTATCAGCTCTGATGCTCATTTAATGAATGAACCCGTGGCTCTTCATGAAGGACAGCATGCAATTACAGATGATAACAAATATATGTCAAGGTATGCTAAAAAATTGTACAAAAAAGCATATCGTTCATTATCCTCGGATGCAAAAGAGGATAATGAATATTTTTCTAATCCTACGGAAATGGATGCTCGTAAGCGTGTACTTGAATATGAATTGGAACAAAAAGGTATCTGGAAGTACGAAGAGAAGTTTACTAAAAAACATTTAAAAAAAGCAATAGAATTAATGAATCAAGACAAATTAAGTGAAGGAACAACTGATTTTCTTAAGCGTATAAAACTTGAAAAACTTCCTGAGATTATGAACACAATAGCTGGAAAAAGAGAGCCTGCTCCTCAAAATACCCAGCAAGATGTTTAAAATTATAAAAAAATCGTATCAAGATATGTTATAATAAAACTTATGTTTGAAAATATAGGACCAGTGGTTTCTAAAAGTGTCTTTGAATATTTCCGAAATAAAGATAATTTGAAATTTATAGAAAAACTTTTCAAAAATGGAGTCTCTATATTACCGTATAAATCTCAGACTATAAGTCAGAAATTAGCTGGCAAAACTTTTGTCATTACTGGTACACTTGAAACAATGAGTCGTGATGATGCCAAGAAAAAAATTAAAGAACTTGGTGGGAAAATTACAGAAAGTGTTTCAAAACAGACTTCATTCGTAGTAGTAGGAAATGAGCCTGGAAGTAAGTACCAAAAAGCATTAAAAGAAGGAGTTCCTGTTTTGTCAGAAAAAGAGCTAATTTCTTTGATACAGCCATAATCATATGTATTCCATAAACAAAAAAGTCATTTACGCTATATGTGTTTCAATCGTATTTATTTTGTTTGCTATTTTTTATTTCAAATTTATTCGAGAAGATAAAATAGTCAATTATCCTTCCAGTGGAACAGATATCATTGCTTTCGGAGATAGTTTAATTGTAGGAACAGGAGCGTCGAGCGAAAGTAAAAATTTTGTGTCGCTTCTTTCAAAAAAAATAGGTATCCCTATAATCAACTTAGGAATTTCTGGAAATACTACAGCAGACGGGATAGCTCGATTAAACCAATTTGATAAATATCATCCAAAAATTGTCCTACTTCTTTTTGGTGGAAATGATTATTTAAAAAAAATTCCCAAAGAAGAAACATTTATTGATTTGGAGAAAATAATCGCCGACCTCCAAAGAAGAGGCACTATTGTGGTACTCCTTGGAATTAGAGGTGGAATACTGAGTGATAAATTTGATACCGAATTCGAAAAATTGAGAGATAAATATCATACAGCTTTTGTTTCAAATGTTTTAGATGGTTTAATAGCAGATGATAGATATATGGCGGATTCTATTCATCCAAACGATATCGGAAACCAAAAAATTGCTGATAGAATCTACCCTATACTTTTAAAAATGCTTAAGTAAAATAAATAACAAATAGAGATATGGTATAATAAAACTTATGTTTGAAAATATATTCGGAAAAAAACAAAACCTCTCCTTATTAGTTGATATCGGCAATGGAAGTATTGCAGGAGCTATTGCTATTTCCTCTCCTTTTAAAAAAACAAAAATCTTATATTGTTCTAGAAAAGCATTTGATATAGTAGATATACAAAGCAACACAAAATTAGCGAATAATATGTACGGGCTACTGAATGATATTTTGAGCGATATATCTAAAGATCAGGCCAAAAAACATACAAAAATATCAAATGTCGTAGTCTCATTCTCTTCTCCTTGGATAGTGCTTAATACAAAATTAATTCATATTTCTGAAGAAAAACCTTTTATAGTTACAGAGGCGTTTATTAATGATGTTATTAATAAAGAAGAGGTTGTTTTCAAAAATGAATTAGAAAGCGAAACATTAAAAAGTCTGCATACCAATTCTATTGAAGTACTCGATAAGACAATTGTTTCTTCAAGATTAAATGATTATTCATTAAAAAATATTATTGGGAAAAAAACAAATATTCTTGATGCTTCTGTCTGTCTGTCCGCAGTATCAAAAGCTGTTGCTGGTAAAGTTCGTTCAATAGTTTCTAAACACACAGGTCTTTCTGATGAAGATATATCTTTGCACTCATTTTCACTCGTTTCTTTCTTAGTCATTAGAGATTTTTTTGTTTCTGATAATGATTTTATTATCATGGATGTGACAGGAGAGACGACCGATATAAGTCTCGTGCAGAGTGGAGTCTTGATAAAAAATACATCGTTTCTTTCTGGTAGAAATTTTATCATTAGGCAAATTTCTAAAAAACTAAATATATCCCATAAATTAGCCCAGTCAATGTTTCGACTTTATATGCTAGAGAAGATTGATGATAAAAGTAAAGATACTGTATATGAAGTATTAACAGATGTGGAAAAAGAATGGTCCATTTATTTAGAAGACGCGCTTTTAGACTTATCTTCCAATATGGTGCTACCCTCGAAAATATTTTTGACAGCAGATGACGATGTAGCATCATTTTATTCTGATTGTATCAAACTACCTAAAACTGGTTTAACTTTAAATTTTAGAAAGAATGCAAATGTGATTCACATAAATAATGAAATTCTTTCACAAATATATGAATGTGACCCTAGAGTAATATCAGATGAATTTATCGGACTACTTGCGGTTTTCTTAAGCAAGATTATAAAAAAATAATTCCCAAATTATTTTTATCAACATATTTATTTTGCAATTGGAGTAGTTTAAGTTAGAATGTAATTAGTTTATGGATGATATAAAACCTAAAAAAAAATTAGTTCAAGATATTGTGCCGGCACACAGATCAATTCGAAATGTCGGTATTCCTTCAAGACGAGAGCGAATAACCCCAGATTCAAGCGCTGTTGCTTTTTCTGATATCAAACCCAAAAAAGTTTCTCCTTTAGGAAGAAGTGTTGGTATCAAAATTGAGAAGGAAGAAATAAAAATTCCTCCAAAATCTAATAAAGTTGAAGTGGAAAAATACGCTTTTGAATATGAAGATAGACCAAAGTCATCAAAGAAAATATTATATGGAGCAATTCTGCTATTTGTAATTGCTCTAGTGTTTGGAATATCAGCATTATTTAAAAGTGCTATAGTGGGAGTCACTCCAAAGAATGAGATAGTTACATTTGATGAGAAATTTACTGCTAAAAAAGACAACAATAATGGAGGTTTAGCGTTTCAGACTGTCGTATTAAGTAAAGATATGGAAAAGACAGTATCGGCCACTAGCGAACAAAAAGTTAGCCGAAAAGCTACAGGACAGATCATGGTTTATAACAACTATAGTGTTGAGCCTCAAAAACTATTAATAAACACAAGATTTCAGACACTAGAAGGTCTAATATTCAAATCTGTTGGCGCAATAAACATTCCAGGTAAGACGGCAATTGCTGGAAGTGTTTTGGTTGATGTATATGCAGATGCTCCTGGTGATAAATACAATGTTGGATTAAAGGATTTTACTATTCCTGGATTTAAAAGTGACCCTCGTTTTTCAAAAATATATGCCAGATCTAAAACACCTATGTCTGGAGGTTTTGAAGGTATGCAAAAAGTGGTGGAGGGTGGTGTCTTGAAAGCTACCGAGGCAGAACTTGAGGCAAAAGTTAAAGAGTACCTTTCAAGAGAAATATTGTCTCAAATTCCAGCTAATTTCGTTTTGTACACAGGTAGTATTTCTTATGTTTATTCAGCTATTACACAGGCAACAGAACCTGGTGCAGAAAATAGTGCTGTGTTAAGAAAGAAAGGCACGGCGATTGCAATAATTTTTGATAAAGGTTCTTTGTCTAGAGCGATAATAAGTAAGGCATTGGCTAGTATGACAGTCGATATGGTAAAAATTTCAAATCTAGAAAGTTTTGAATTTTCATATCCAACAGATTCCACATTTGAATCAAACACCTCAAATACATTGGATTTTACATTAAAGGGAGACGCCAAGTTTGAATGGATATTTGATGAAAATAAATTAAAATCAGATCTTCTTGGTCTTTCGGATGACAAAGCTAGAATTGTAATTTCAAACTATAAATCAATCAAAGAATCATGGATAAAAATACAGCCAATTTGGAATAAGATAATTCCTAATGATCCTAATAAAGTGAAGTTGGTAAATACTCTTAGTCAGTAGGACATTTGAATATATTTTTTAAGACATTGCACAGGATATTAGAAAACAAATACGAAGATGAAATAAGCCCGAAGCATTGTTTGACGAAGTCGTACTCGACGAGGAGTTTGCGAAAGGGCTATGTATCGAGTATATTGTTTTCTTGATATCCGAGCATAGCAAAAGCCAACCAAGGCTTTATGCGTGTCTTAAAAAATATATTCAAATGACTATATATGTATCTCGTGCCGGGGAGAAGATGGAACATGCCTTAAAAACCTTTGGATTTAGCCCCAAGGGTCTTATTTGTGCTGATTTTGGCTCCAGTACGGGCGGTTTCGTTGATTGTCTACTTCAGAACGGTGCTCTAAAGGTTTATGCAGTAGAGACTGGCTATGGCGTTTTGGACTGGAAGCTTCGAAAGGACAAAAGAGTGGTAGTGCTAGAGAGAAACAATGCCATGCATGTTTTGCTACCAGAAAAGCCAGACTTAATATCTGTGGACACCAGCTGGACCAAATTAGAAAAAGTCATTCCAAATGTTCTGCTAAATTTGAAAGAAGGTGGGCATATTATAGTATTGCTAAAGCCACACTATGAGGCGGAGCAAAGAATGATTCGTAAAGGGAAGCTAGAGGAGGAGTTTATTCCGGAAGTTTTGGAAAAAGTTAGAGAAAAATTAAAATCCCTCGGTCTCGAAATCCTTTCTGAAACAGAATCACCAATCCTCGGCGAGAAGGGCAAAAATAGGGAGTTTTTGATTTTTGCACAACAAAAATCATGCATCAATAATGTTTTGCTGTAAGCAAGAACATTTTGAGGCTATTTTTGAGATTTTGTTATTAAGAATACTATAAGGTATTGACTAATATAGTGCTTTTCTGCTAGTATGTACCTCGTAGTTTTGAAACGCTTTAAAAGCACAAATGCACGATCAAAGTAAAAAAGATAACAGTATAATAGGTACGGTTACGGAAGCCTTACCCAACGCTTTTTTCAGAGTGAGAAAAAGTGATGATGAGGAGATTCTTTGTTATCTGTCTGGTAAAATGCGACTGCATAGAATCAGAGTTTTGATAGGAGACAAGGTCGTGGTAGAAATAGACCCATACGGAGGTAAAGGAAGAATAGTCAAAAGAATGTAGCATTCGTATATTCGATAAATTCGTGATAATTCGTAATATGAAAGTAAAATCATCAGTTAAAAAAATATGTGCGCAATGCCAAGTAGTCCGAAGAAAGGGCTATGTTTATATTACATGCAAATCCAACGCCCGACACAAACAGCGCCAAGGGTAAAATTTCAAATATGGCGAACTCCATCGTTGGACTTCAAATTTTGTTTGTCACCGTACGATAAGTACGGCTCCAAACAAAATTCTCGTCCGCCTCGGATTTCATCCATATTTGAAATTTCACAGGATTTAAAATAAAGTAAAAAATATAAAAATATAAAATGAGAATACTTGGAATCACATTACCGGAAGAAAAAAGAATTGAAATTGGATTAACAGTCCTCTATGGTATTGGACGACCTCTTGCACATACTATATTAGATAAGGCAAAGGTTCCTCACGGTTTAAAGCCAAAAGAGATAACGGTTGACCAAGAAAATACAATTCGAAAGATTATAGAAGAGTATAAAATAGAAGGAGATTTGAAACGTGAAGTTGCTAGAAACATAAAGCAACTAAAGGATATCAAAACTTACCGAGGAACCAGACATGCAAAAGGTCTTCCATCACGAGGACAAAGAACAAAAACAAATTCCAGAACAAGACGAGGAAATGTCAGAAAGACGATGGCGTCTGGCAAGAAAGCTGCCGATAAGAAGTAAAAGTTCCAAATTATGTCCAATCTTGCCACAAGGGTACTGCTTGTTTTCTAACTCGCTTTGCTCATAAGAAAACAATGGAGCATCGTCTAAAATCCAGAATTGAATTGGCGACGTAGCACTCAGTACGTCTTCAATTCAATTCCAGATTTTATACGCGATCTTGAACAAATTTGAAAGTTTTTAAATAAATTAATAAAATGGGAAAAAAACGAATCGTAAAAACTGGAAGTGATACTGAAGGAGAAGTAAAAGCTACTCCGGTTTTAGCTGTCTCAAAAAAGAAAGTTGAAGTTGGCCGACTATACATCCAGTCTACATACAACAACACCAAAATCGTCCTTACAGACACCAAAGGTAATGTCCTAGGTTCATCTTCAAGTGGATCAATCGGCTTCAAGGGTGCCAAGAAAGGTACTCCATTTGCAGCAGCAAAGGTTGGTGAAATCCTCGGAGGCAAGGCAGCAACAATGGGTATGCGAGAAGTTGCAGTTATTGTAAAAGGTGTAGGTTCAGGACGAGAGTCAGGAATCAGAGGATTTATTTCAAAAGGAATCAGCATAACAGGAATCAAGGATGTTACTCCAGTTCCACATAATGGACCCAAACCTAAGAAGTCACGAAGAGTATAAAACATTCAAATTATGTCCAATCTCATCGTCTAAAATCCAGAATTGAATTGGCGACGTAGCACTCAGTACGTCTTCAATTCAATTCCAGATTTTATACGCGATCTTGAACAAATTTGAAAGTTTTTAAATAAATTAATAAACATATTATGATAATCGGACCAAAATACAAAATAGCACGACGCCTAGGAGCACCAATTTTTGAGAAAACTCAAACTCAAAAATACGCACTTAGAATGGAAAGAAAAGGCAGGAAGAAAGGATTTTCTAAACCAAAATCTGAATATTCTCTACAGCAAACAGAAAAGCAAAAAGCTAGATTTATTTATGGTCTTACAGAAAAAACATTTTCAAATTATGTTAAAGAGGCTCTTTCAAAGAAATCATCAAACAAATCACAAACTATTTTTGAATTTCTAGAGACACGACTGGACAATGTTATATGTAGAATAGGTCTTTCAAATACAAGACTTGGTAGTCGACAGATTGTTTCTCACGGCCACATTCTTGTAAACGGAAAGCGAGTAGATATACCTTCAATTCGAGTGAAAATAGGTGATAAGATTGAAATCCGTGAGAGTTCAAAGACAAAACCATTATTTGCAAATGTTGATGAGAGATTGAAAAGTGTAACAACACCTTCATGGATCAAGTTTGACATAATCAAGAAGGTTGCCGAGATTACGGGTGCACCAGTGTATGTTCAGTCCGATAATATGTTTGATCTTAATACCGTAATTGAGTTCTATAGTAGATAAAACTCCCAAATTATAACCAATCTCATCGTCTAAAATTTGAAAAAGAATCGTCACCTACGCACTCAGGTAGGCTCCAATTCTTTTTCAAATTTTATACTTGATCTTGGCTAAATTTGGAAGTTTTAAAAAACTTGCTTTATTTATAAAATTAGTGTAGAATTTACAAGCTTTTATATAATAATATAATCTAATATTAATTAAATTTTATGTTTGACAATACAATTATTTTACCATCGAAGCCAAAGATTGTATCAGAAGTAGATTTCGTCGGCTCTTACGAGATTGATGGACTATACCCTGGTTATGGACATACCCTTGGGAACTCTCTCCGAAGAATTATTTTGTCATCTCTAGAAGGAAGTGCTATAACCTCAATCAAAATTGAGGGTATTAATCATGAGTTTTCAGTTATTCCTGGTGTTAAAGAGGATGCCGTTGGTATCTTGCTTAATCTTAAGAAAGTTAGAATTCGAATCATTAGCGATGAACCTCAAGTTTTTACATTAAAAGTGAAGGGTATTAAGGATGTTACAGCCAGAGACATCAAAGTTTCAGGTGGTGTTGAAATCCTAAACCCAGAGCTTGTCATTGCTACGATGACAGATAAGACAGCTGAGCTTGATATGGAAATCCACGCAGAAAAAGGACTTGGATTTATATCAAAAGACACATTACAGAAAAACCGAGTTGATATTGGATTCATTACTCTTGACGCTATTTTTTCACCTATAAGACGAGTTAGTTATGAAGTAGAGAATATGCGAGTTGGAGAAAGAACAGATTTCAACAGACTAAAAATTCTTATTGAAACAGACGGAACAATTTCTCCGAAAGAAGCTCTTGAGAAATCAATCGATACAATGATAAATCAACTTAAGGCCATTATTGGCTTCAAAGAAGATGAAGTTTTCGCTACTGACTACAAGGAAGGAGACAAAAAAGTCAGTAAAGCGGATTCAGAGATCGATGAAGATTCATTAAAAACACGAATCGAAACATTAAATTTTTCAGTCAGAACACAGAATGCACTTGCAAACGCAAACATTCGAACAGTTGGAGGACTTGCAAGAAAGAAAGAAAAGGATATTTTAGAGATTGATGGCTTGGGTTCAAAGGGTTTGAATGAGATTAAAGAAATATTAAATGGTTTCGGAATAAATTTAAAATAAATATACGAAATAACGAATCAATACACGAATGGTTACGAATAATATAATACAATGAGACATCATAATACAAAAAGAAAATTTGGAAGAGAACAGAAAGTACGAAACGCACTTATGAAGTCGCTTGCTTTAGCATTAGTTCTAGAAGGTAAAATCAAGACTACAGATGCAAAGGCGCGAGAGCTTCGACCATACGCTGAGAAAATGATTACTTCTGGAAGAACAAACACAGTTATATCAAAAAGACTTCTTATATCAAAAATTGGTGCTCTTGGTGCAGAAAAAATTATCAATGATATTTCTCCAAAATATCTAGACAGAAAAGGTGGTTATACACGCATCACCAAATTACCAGCGCGAAAGAGTGACGGAAGCCTTATGGCCATAATAGAATTCGTATAATAAAACTTCCAAATTATGCCCAATTTCATCGTCTAAAATCTGAAAAAGAATCGTCGCCTACGCACTCAGGTAGGCTCCAATTTTTTTTCAAATTTTATACGCGACCTTGGTCAAATTTGAAAGTTTATGATAAGGTAAAAAACATGACAAAACACATTATAGATGCAGAAGGAAAAAAGGTAGGACGAGTTGCTTCAGAAGTGGCAGTATTGCTAATGGGAAAAAATTTGCCAGAGTTCACTAGAAATTCAATCCCTGAAGTTTCTGTAGAAATTGTCAATACTGCTAAAGCAGATATTACAGAAAGTAAACTATCTCAAAAGACATACAATCACTTTTCTGGTTACCCAGGAGGTCTCAGACAGCCAACAATGGAACAGGTTATTGAGAAGAAAGGTCACGGCGAGCTATTCAAGTCAGCTGTTTCAGGTATGCTTCCAAAGAATAAACTTCGACAGAAAATGATGAATAATTTGAAAATTAGTTAAAACAAAATGGCTGAAATAAAAACAATCAAAAAAATAAACAAGAGTAGTGACGACAGATATATTGAAACTGTTGGACGACGAAAGACCGCTATTGCCCGCATACGCATCACTCCAGCATCAAAGATGTCGTTTGAAGTAAATGACAAAGAACTTCACGTATACTTCTCAATAAAAGAAATGCAGGTAGTGGTAAAGCAACCTTTTGCAAGTCTTAGTGCAGAAGAGAAATTCTTAGTCACAGTAAAGCTTGTCGGCGGAGGACTCCACTCACAAGCAGAAGCTATGCGACACGGAGTTGCAAGGGCGCTTGTTGAATACAGAGCTGACCTACGAAAAGATTTGAAAAAAGCCGGATTCCTAAAACGAGATCCCCGAGCTAAAGAGCGAAGAAAATTCGGTCTGAAGAAAGCTCGAAAAGCCCCACAGTGGTCAAAAAGATAAAAATCTCAAAACATGTCTTTTTTGAGACACGGAAAGCCCTGGTGGGCTTTTGCTATGCTCGGATATCAAGAAAACAATCTTCCTCATTACGAAGACCTCTCGCAAACTCCTTACAGGAGCAGTACACCTTTTGCATTTTGATTACAAAATACTCAAGGTCTTGCGAAGCTTCGCTTCTCACCTCGTCGATTACGACTTCGTCAAACAGTGCTTCGGTCTTTCTTTAATTTCGTCGTTGTTTTCTAATATCCTGTGCAATGTCTCAAAAAAGACATGTTTTGAGAAAACGAAAGATATGGTAATATACACTTTATGAAAGATGACGAAATAAAAAAAGACATAGAACCAGAGATAGATACCGACCCAGGGGATGATTTTATCTTTGAAGACAACACTGAGGTGACAGGTAGCGATTATTCTGTTAAAGTTAAACAACTCAAGGAAAGAATAAAAGAACTTGAGAAGAAAAACTCGGAGCTTTTGGACGGCTGGCAGAGAGAAAAAGCAGACTTCATAAATCTTCGGAAGAAAGACGATGAGACAAAAAAGGAGTTGGTCAAATTTGCTACGGAAGATATTATTGCTGAACTACTTACGGTTTTGGACTCATTTGAATCTGCCTTTAAAAACAAAGAAGCTTGGGAAAAAGCTGATAAAAATTGGAGAGTTGGTGTGGAATACATTCACTCTCAACTCATAAATGTTCTTACACAGAGTGGTTTGAAAATTGTTGACCCAGTAGGGGAGAAGTACGACCACAACAGAGATGAATCTGTAGAAAGTATGCCAACAGAAAATGAAGATGAAGATGGAAAAATACTTGAAGTTCTCCGTGTCGGCTACTCATTAAATGGAAAGGAAATCCGCGCACCGAAAGTGAAGGTCCTACACTTTGATAAATAGAAAATGTGTTATAATTCTGTTTTAACAATATGCAACTTACACCATCAAAAGGTAATTTCATAGAGAAAATATTACGCGACTCAAGCGGGCGACTTGTTCGTGCTACTTTCTGCGTGTATCAGTGTGGTGGGCGAATGAAGGCTCGGCTCGTAGGAGCCGTAGAGATACAGGAGGGGTTGAATATAGAAAATAAAATCTACGCTCTTTCAGGATTAAATACTGAAAAATCTATTTATACAACACTTTGTTTTGATAGAAACATTGTTTCTCCATATTTTGTATCAAATATATTATACTCATCAGGTTCTAAACCTAGGGCACCTACAGAAATACGAAAATGAATTTAGGGTAGTTGCGAATGTATACGAATAATGCATTTTGAATTTATTCGTAGCCATTCGTTAATTTTCCGGATTTCATTTTCGTATCTTTTACTATTACAAAAAATAATCACTAAAAAATTATGTCTAAAATTATAGGAATCGATCTTGGAACCACCAACTCTGCTGTCGCTGTGATGGAAGTCGGCCAACCAAAAATATTGGAAAATGTTGAAGGTGCAAGAACCACTCCTTCTATTGTGGCTGTTTCAAAAACTGGCGAGAGAATTGTTGGTTTGCTTGCCAAAAGACAAGCTGTAACAAATGCTAAAAATACTGTTTATGGTATCAAGCGTTTTATAGGCCACACATTTGACGACGCTGGGGTTCAAAAGGACAAAGCCATTGTTCCTTTCGAAGTTTTGAAATCAGCAACTGGTGGAGTGAAAGTAAAAATGAACGACAAAGAATACACTCCAGAAGAAATCTCAGCTATGATTATTGGAAAATTGAAAGCAGATGCTGAAGCAAAACTTGGCGAGAAAATTACTCAGGCTGTCATTACTGTTCCTGCGTATTTCAACGACGCACAAAGACAAGCTACAAAGGATGCAGGTCAGATTGCTGGTCTTGAAGTATTGAGAATTATCAATGAACCAACAGCTGCCGCACTTGCTTACGGTTTTGATAAGAGCCGAAAGGATGAAAAGATTGTTGTCTTCGACTTTGGGGGTGGAACTTTTGATATTTCAGTTCTTGAAGTGGATGTTGATGAAGTTGGTGGTGACATCAAAGTCAAAGCAACAGACGGAGATAGTCATCTTGGAGGAAAAGACATCGACCAGAAAATTATAAATTTCCTTGCAGATGAATTTAAAAAAGAATCAGGAATAGATTTGCGAACAGATATGCTTGCACTTCAGAGACTTGATGAAGCTGCAGAAAAAGCAAAGATAGAACTTTCAACTGCAATGGAATCGGAAGTAAATATTCCATTCATCACATCAGACGCATCTGGTCCAAAACACTTGCTTATAAAAATAAGCCGAGCAAAACTTGAAGAGTTAGCTTCTGAGTTTATTGACCGAGCAATGTCTATCACAAAGCGTGTAATGGAAGCTTCAGGATTTAAAATATCTGAAATCAATGAAGTTATTTTAGTCGGAGGTCAAACTCGTATGCCAAAAATGTCAGACAAGGTAAAGGAGTTTTTCGGTAAAGATCCAAATAAAACAATCAATCCAGATGAGGTTGTGGCACTTGGGGCGGCTATTCAGGCAGGTATTATGTCGGGTGAAGTAAAGGATGTACTACTCCTAGATGTCATTCCTCTGTCGCTTGGTATAGAAACTATGGGGGGCGTTGCTACGAAGCTTGTAGAGCGAAATACGACCATTCCAGCCTCTCGTTCACAAGTCTTTTCCACTGCTGCTGATAATCAAACTAGTGTAGAAATTCACATTGTCCAGGGTGAGCGCGCTATGGCTGGAGACAATAAGTCTCTTGGACAATTTATTTTAGATGGAATACCACCAGCATCACGAGGCATGCCACAAATAGAGGTCATGTTTGATTTGGATGCAAATGGAATTCTCTCTGTGAAGGCAAAAGATAAAGCTTCTGGCAAAGAACAATCCATCCGCATTGAAGCTCGTTCGGGTCTTTCAAAAGATGATATTGAAAAAATGCAGAAAGATGCTGAGGTTCATGCCACTGAAGATGCCAAGAAAAAAGAAGTTATTGAGGCAAAAAATATTGCAGAACAAATGATTTACACTGCGGAGAAATCTTTGCGAGATGCGGGGGACAAAGTTCCTGCAGAGCTAAGAAAATCAATTGAAGATAAAATAACTGACGCCAAAACTGCAAAGGACAACACCACTCCAGATATGGAAAAAATAAAATCAACAACTTCTGACTTATCAAACGAACTTTCAAAGATTGGAGAGCTAATGAACAAAGCTGCACAAGAACAGGCACAGTCAGCCCCAAAAGAAGGTGAGCCTAATCCTGCGGACGGCCAAGAGGGAAAAGTCAGAGATGCTGATTTTGAAGAGAAGAAGAGTGAGGAGGGGAAATAGTGGATAAAGGGGTCAGTCACCTTTTTTTATATATTTGGGGATAAAGGGGACCGTTACCGGTTCCCTTTTCTATTTGATATACTAAATACCATGAATACAATTATAGCTATTAGATACATAGATGCTCTATACTATACGGAACAGGATCTTAAGCATACAAATTTCAAGACAAATATAGCAATCGGCAATCTCATTATTTCCTCTGGTGAACACATAGCGATTTCTTTTACTGAAAAAAATGGAGTCGCGGAAGAGGGGTTACTTATCCCAAAACAAGCTTTAATTTTAAAAGGAAAAAATAGAGAGATACAATCCGATTTATCTGATGTATCTTCTCGAATAGGCTCGGATATCGGTATTTATTGGACAGATATAGTTCATTTTACAAACGGAAGTATGTCAGATAAGTGTACTGTTATGTATAGTGAAGGTAATTTATATAAAGTTACACCAGACGCCGTTATCATAAAAGACCCAGAGACAATAAAGACTGGCATAAAGATCGATAATCATCCTGTAGAAAAGCCAACTTTTATTGCTATTCCAAAATCTTTCATTACAAATTTAGAATTTTATGACAAGAAATTATAAAAAAGGAGATACTGTATTAGTGACATATAAAAGACCGAACCATGCTCATGTGATGCAAAGTGTTGGTGTGGTTTTTGAGGTATCAGATGCAGAAATAATATTGGCACATAATTTTACAGGACTTATTCCGCTCGATATGACAAAAATATATTTGAATAAAATTCTAGAGAGTAAAGAAATCATGCCTATAGAAATTGATTCGCTTAGTGATTTGGGGAAATGGGGATAAGTACAATATAATATAAAAACACGTGTTCTAATTGCGACATAGAATTATGGGAAATAATGTACTCATCCCTATTTATCTATAAACGGCTAAACAAAGCCATTATTTTAGGTGTTTTTAAAGTCAATACAAAACTGGGGATTTTAAATTAGACAATAATAAATAGGTATGGTAATATGCTTTTTAGAATTGTGATTTTGACAATAAGTTAGGATTGGTCTGCATATAAGCAGAAAGGAGCTTGTGTGAATCTGTTTGAAGACGATTTTTTCTTTTTAGGGCAAATTGTGTTGCAACCGACAACTGTCTGCAATCTCAATTGCTCATACTGTTATCTCCCATCAAGAGATAAAAATTTTCGCATGGATAATCGGTTGACCACACATCTGGCAAAAGGTATTGGTGATTTAAATCTTCCATATAATGTCCCTTTAGTCTGGCATGGTGGCGAACCTCTAGCATACGGTGCAAACCATTTTATAGAACTGATTGCACCACTAGAAAACCTACGAAAGGCTGGCAAAATTAGTCATTGTGTACAGACTAATGGGACATTGATTGATGAAGAGTGGTGTAGACTTTTCAAAAATTATGATTTCGAAGTTGGAGTAAGCATCGACGGTCCTCATTTGCTCAATACTAATCGTACGGATTGGCAGGGAAATGAATCTTTTAACAAAATCATGCGTGGCGTGAGTTTGTTGAAGATGTACGATATTAACTTCACCTGCATAGCAGTGATCACAAATGAATCGTTACTTAAAGCTTCTGAGATTTATGACTTCTTCTGTCAAGTTGGGTGTGAGTCTCTTGGTGTTAACCTTGAGGAACGGCTTGGTATGAACTCTGGTTCTGCCGGGGGAGAAGAAGTTGCAAGATTTTGGGAAGAACTCTTCGTCAGATGGTATGAAAATCCGAAAATACGAGTGAGGGAATTCACAAATATTATCCAATGGATGGGTTCGTTGATTGGCGAAACAAAACCGATCCCGAACAGGAAAGATATTTTCCCAACTATTGGATGGAATGGAGACATTGTTCTTCTTTCTCCCGAAATGTTGGGGGCAAAGTCACTCGCTCACAACGATTTTATCGCAGGCAACCTTTTTGTGAATGATTTTACAACGATATTGGAACGGGGACAGAAATCACTCTATGTTCGAGAATATCTCCAAGGTGTTGAGCGATGTCGATCAGAGTGCAAGTTTTTTGATTATTGTCGCGGGGGACAAGCTTCAAATAAGTTTTTTGAGCTTGGGCAGATTGTAGCGACAGAAACTCTCCATTGTAAAAATTCTCAACAGATACCAGTGGAGGTGATTCTGAAGTTGCTATGATTCTCCGCATATGGTAGATTGAATACGGAAAGGAGCCTTAAATATGGGAAGTACAACCTTGGAAGTACCTGATCAAGTGGTTGAAAAAGCCGTTCGAGTCAGGGAGTTGTTGAAAAAAATCCAACCAAGTAATAACCCCAACTTTTCTCTGGGTCCAAAGACCTTCGACAAAAGTTGGGATAAGGGTTGGAATAAAGACGGGCGCTAATTGGTGCAATGCGTGTTTCCTTGAGAAGCACGCATTTTCTGTTATACTTAACTTCTATGAGCCCTGTATTAAAAAGAGATATAATTAATATATACATAAAAGCTAAAGGATTAAAAAATCTTGTTGGCTTTTTCGATCATCTTGTTACAGAGGGCGTATTTGATTTTATGGATTTTATAAATCAGAAAAATTCAGACAATACAACAAATCAATCTATACTCATGCATGGATCATTAAAACAAATTGATAAACTTAACATTTTACAATCTGACACAAAAGAATCTCATATTTATGCTACAGACAATTCAAATTACGCAATATTTCTTGCCATCATCAATGTAAAAAAATACGGAAGAGCATCAGTTAATATTAGTAAAAATGAATTTTCTATAACCACAAGTTTTATCAACGGAGAGTCAAAAATATCAAATGGTTATGTTCACATTGTATCTAAAAAATATTTCGTACCTACCTCAAATACAGAATATATTTCATCCCAACTTGCCCATGTTATTTTTTCTGTTCCTGTTACTTTTGACGATTTAACAGAGACCGTAATAATTAAAGGTCATTAAAATCCACGAAGGGTACCCCTCATGGAAAAAACATTTTTTAAAATAAAAAAACAAGCAAGACAACTTACTGGATAAATAGTCAAGTATAATTTTGTCTAAATTAGTGTATAATACAATAATTGGTCAGTATTTATTCGTAGCCATTCGTGTATTAATTCGTTATTTCGTATTATGAAAGACTACTACAACATTCTAGGCGTAAACAAAAAGGCAGATAATGAGGAAATTAAAAAGGCCTATCGTACTTTGGCGCACAAATTTCATCCCGACAAAAAAGGTGGAGATGTAGAAAAATTCAAAGAAATAAATGAAGCTTACTCTATCCTATCAGACGAGAAAAAGAGACAGCAATATGACTCATATGGTTCAGCAGGTCCATCATCTGGATTTGGTGGAGGACAAGGTGCTGGTCCCTCGACGGGCTCGGGATTTTCAAGCGGATTTGGTGATTTTGACTTCTCACAGTTTACTCAAGGAGGAAATTCTGGGGGATTTGAATTTGACCTAGGAGATATATTCGGTGATGTTTTTGGTGGAAGAGGACGACAGCAAGCAAAACGCGGCCGTGATATTTCCATTGATATTGAAATCTCATTTGAAGATTCTATTTTCGGTGTTGAAAGAAAAATTCTACTTAATAAAGTTTCAAAATGTGATCACTGTTCTGGAACGGGTAGTGAGAAAGGAAGCGAGCTTGTCACATGCCAGACTTGCAATGGCAAAGGACAGATTCGCGAATTGAAGAGAACATTTTTCGGACAATTTGAATCACAGGTGGTTTGTGAAGCTTGTCATGGTTCTGGAAAAGTTCCAAAGGTAAAATGTGGAATTTGTCGGGGGCATGGAATATTGAAAAAAGAAACTGAAATTAAAGTTAAAATTCCAGCAGGTATTGATAGTGGAGAAATGATAAGACTTTCTGGCGCGGGCGAAGCTATCTCTCTCGGACAATCGGGGGATTTGTATATTAAAGTTTATGTAAAGAAACATTCACTTTTCCGAAGGGACGGACAAAACCTAATAATGGATTTGAATGTCAAGCTGACGGAAGCAATGCTTGGTGGCGAACAAAATATCCAAACTTTAGATGGTGCAATAAAACTAAAAATCCCTGAAGGAATTACATTTGGCGAAATACTTCGTATCAAAGGCAAAGGTGTTCCATATGATGTAGGCAGACGCGGAGATATTTTGATAAAAGTTCACATTTTGATTCCAAAAAAACTTTCCAAGGACGCCAAAAAAGCTCTTGAAATACTACAGAAGGAGGGGATATAGACTACATCAGTAATAGTAAATGAATGAACCTAAGTTACAAATTAAACTGGCTTTTGTCACGGGCTTAAAGCCTGTTGTTTTAGACGAGATAGGTCGGCAAAAAAATCTTCACATTGTTAAGAGTGGAGATGATTCAATTTATCTTGATTTTATACAAGATTTTGCAAAAATTACACAGTTGAGAAGTGTATCTCGTGCATATCTTGTAGAGCAAGGTCCGAAACACAACCCACTTCATATTTCCAATCACAAATCAATTCTCGGTGATTTAATTGAGATAGTTATTGCTGAAAGTAAGGAAAAATTTAAAAGTTTTAAAATAACATGTGCAGGAGCAGATTCTCCTGAAGTTCGCAGGATTGCCGAATATGTAGAAAAGACATATGGTTTGCTACAGAAAGAAGAAGCCGATTTGAAGATTCATATTATAAAACTAAAAGATATTTGGGAGATTGGCGTCCAGATTACCGTAAGGCCATTGTCTCTCCGAGATTATAAAATAAAAAATATGAGTGGTGCGATGGATTCGACCATTGCTTATGCTGTCAATTCTTTGTGCAAACTTGAGAAAAAGGATTCTTATCTGAATATTTTTTCCGGGAGTGCCACACTGCTTATTGAAGCTGGTTTACTTTACCCAAATCTAAAAAAACTGGTTGGCTTTGATAATGATAAGAAACATATTTCTTTAGCTATACAAAATGTAAGAAAAGCCGGATTGATTAAAAAAATACAATTATTTGAAAAGGATATTTTTGACAAACCAGATCTCGGTAAGTTTGATATCATTGTTTCTGATTTGCCATTTGGAATGGCAATATCAAAAGGTGAAGATTTGGAAAAACTCTATCAGACATTTATCAAATATTGTGAGGGTGCATTAAATCAGGGTGGCAAGTTGGCTATTTATACCAGCGAGCATGAAATAATAAATAAATTACTTTTGGAGTCAAAGTTTAAGATAATAAAAACCTTAGATTTGAAATTTCTGACGGTTGTGGACGCCTATATCCGACCAAAGATTTTTGTGTGCGAATTTAATTAAATTTAAATTGGATTAATTTAGTTGTTTTGTCAATTTTGACTAAAATACATCAATTGTGATATTCCGGTAATCAGAAAGGAGACCAAGACTATGAATGGCTCAGACATTCCGGATGAAGAAGTTCCGGCATCGGACCCTATGGGATCAGAATCCTCTCCCTAGCACGCAACCAAAGCCTCGCATCATTCTTATGATGCGAGGCTTTAATAAAATATTTACTCTAACTAAATTAAATCAATTATTAAAAATTAATATCAACTTCTTTTGTTCTACCACACATCGCTAATTTCCAATTTTCCTTTGAAAGATATTTATCAATAACTCGTTTTATATCATCATTTGTTGTTTCTTCCGTATCTTTAATGAATGTATTTATATTATATTTTTCTTTAGCAAAAACTTCAGCTATTGCATGAAAACCAACCCAGTCATTTGATGTTTGCATAGTTCGCTTTAATGATTTTATCCTTCTGTTTTTTATAAATTCTAATTCTGATTCTTTTATTCCATTTGTTTGCAGATTTATTATTTCTTTTGTTATTAAATCAATAACCTCCTGGACTTTGTTTTCCGTAGTGTCTGTTATTATGCCCCACGACCCGAATTCTTGACCACCATATCTACTAAAACCTACACTATAGATAAGTCCTTTTTCATAACGAAGTATTTTTGTAAGTCTAGATGTTCTGCCTGATGCAAGTATTTGACCAAGAAGATTTAGATGTAAAGATTCTTTTGTGAAAGATTTTGGGGCAGGAACCCCTAAAAAAATATGTGTTTGAGGGATATCAAAAAAAGTAGCTAAAACTTTTTTGTTATCAGAGTTATCAAACTCAATGTTTTTGTTAATAAAATGGTTATCTTCTAAAAAGGGCAGCGAATCTAAATTTTTTATAATTTCATCTAGAGTAATATCTCCAGAAATAATGAAAATGATTCTAGATTTATCAAATAATTTTTTATACTCTAACATAGCAGTGTCATATTCTAACCCTGTTATACTTTTTTCATCCCCGAGAATTTCGTGTTCAAAAGATGTTCCTTTAAAAAAAAGCTGTCTAATTGTTTTCCACAGTACTTGAGAGGGATTAGAGTTACTTTTTTGAATTTCTTTAATAATTACATTTTTTTCATTATCAAAAACTTTTCTGTCCATCAAAGGAGTGCATAATGTTGCATTGAAGATATCCACTACCTTAGAATAGTCTTCTTTATCTGAAACTTCAGTATTAACTCTTATATAGTCTTGTCCTGTCGCAGCACCGTAACTTCCACCAACAGATTCAATGTGTTCAGCAAGTAAGTCTTTGGACGGAAAGTTTGTAGAACCATTTGTAATCATATGTTCCAAGAAATGACTAAGCCCAGGCATATCCTCAGGATCAAAACATGAGCCAGATTTTAGCATAGCAGTTGTAGTAATTGGAGCACCCGCCCTATGAAAAAGCTTTATTCTTATTCCATTTTTTAATTTTCCTTCTGACACAGTAACATCAAAATTTTTGAATATATCCATAAATATAAGTATACACTGAATCATGTATTTTACAAAATGCTATTTTCATGGTGATTTAGTGTCAAGTGTATATTAGGTCAGTGCAATAGTTGACGATAAATTTATTATACGATACTATAAATATGGAAGCTGTTGTTTGGCTTACTATGGCTCTGATAGGAGCTTAATTGGGAGGAAAAACTATGCAAAACTTGGGACGAACATCCCTTCTGAACAGACTCTTCGAGCCTGTTCCGGAGACATCAGCAGCCGAGATCGGGCAGTACAATCCTGCCACCCAGACATGGTCTCATCGCAATTCTATTGTGATGAGCCCCGTCAAACATTGTCAGGAGGAATAGCCCTGACATAAGCCTCTCTTGAACTATGGTTTAGGAGAGGCTTCACCTATTATATTTACTGCAAAATCAAGAGCCTCTTTTATATTAGCAACACGAATTTTTGTATCAGCAAATTCGCCCGCATGACCAGAAGAAAATTTTTTTACAATTATTGATTTACCTTTTGCTTTAAGTGTTTTTTCAAAGTGTTCAATTTGTCTTGGTGGACAACGAACATCATTTTTTCCATGGAGAATAAGTATTGGTGCTTGAAAATTTTTTGCATAAGTTACAGGGGAACTTTTTATATATCTTTTTGGCACTTCAGACGGAGTACCACCAAATCTTTTTCGATCAAGCGCTTGAAAATATGCTGGCTCGTCTTCGTATTGAAGAATGCAATCTGCAATAGGCGTACCAGCTATTCCCCCAGCCCATAGATTTGGGTATTTTCCGAGAGCAAGAAGTGCTACATAACCGCCCCATGACCAACCAGAAAGAATAATTTTATTGGGATCTGCTAACCCCGCCTTTACAAGCCAATCACGAGCAGCTACCGTGTCTTCCACTTCCAATGTTCCTGGATTGCCATATATATCTTCTGCAAATTCTTTTCCAAACCCTATTGAACCTCGATAATTTACGGCGCAATATCCAAAACCCTTATCAAGCCACGCTCGCGCTTTCGGTGAAAATTCATCACCAACAACACCGTGAGGTCCTCCGTGAATTTCTATAACAAATGGTATATTTTTTTTATTTTTTGATTGAGCAACCCACATTTGAACCTTCTTTTTGTCTGACGAATAAAAT
Source organism: Parcubacteria group bacterium (assembly GCA_039740895.1). Taxonomy (GTDB): domain Bacteria; phylum Patescibacteriota; class Minisyncoccia; order Phycocordibacterales; family DATDWN01; genus JBCLGS01. Next base: position 367 of record JBCLGS010000001.1, on the reverse strand, counting down.
TCAACACTTTTAAATGAAAACTTTGACTCAATTTTTTGAGTGGGACTATATATATCTGTTGTTTTTTTATATAGTGGAAATTGTAATTTAAAAATTTTGGGTGGAATTTCAAACGAATGCCATCGCACAAGAAGAGATAAATCTGGTAATATCGCGACTGAATTAAAAAATAAATCGAAGGTGCCCGTGGTCGGACCAATCCTCTTCGCATTTTTTTTATTTAAATCATAAAGAAATAACCTCTGTTTTGCTTGGTATACATTAGAAAGTAGTAATTTTTTTTCATTCTCAATCCATCCCAAAACAAAAATATCACCTTTTAAAATAGGATTTTTCACTTCTCTGACAGTTTTATTTTTGGGATTAA